>CAYUIJ010000004.1:0-57545 GCA_964444735.1 uncultured Bacteroides sp.
GACCAGTGGCAGGTTGCAGCAACTTTTGTTGGGACTTACAGCAGCGAGTACTGTTCCGGATTTACACCGGATTCCCTTTTCATCCTGTCAGATATTTCAATCATCAAGGAACTACAACGCCGCAAAAGTATAAATTTTATAGCTATAACCAAAACATAAATCAGAAATTTTTCGATAATTTTTCAATGAGTTTACCGCAGGTACTCTTCTGAAAGCTGTTCAGCCTGTCATCTCCCGTATGATGCTCAAGAATCTGGCTTACGCGTAGCCGCGCAATATATATTCCGGTCTCCGCATCGGGAGGTTCTGCCGCGCCGGCATCCGTTTTGTCTCATGCGGCTTGCCGGAAATGTGAATCCTGACCAAACGTGCTGCCCGGCAATTGTCTTTTTAATTCTGCTGACGTATAATCCTTAAATGCGTTCCAATTGCACGGTGAAGTGACGCATTAGCGACGCTTCCCATGTGATGCGTACACCGTGGGTAATCTGTTCTCTGCGGTCGGATACATTCCTGATGGCAGCGGCAACCACATCCATGTGATTATTGGTATATACTCTTCTTGGAATGGCAAGACGAAGTAAGTCCAATCCGCCGAAACGGTTTTCTCTGGTTACAGGGTCGCGGTCGGCAAGGATATATCCGATTTCGCATCCTCTGATACCGGCTTCCAGATAAAGCTCTATGGCGAGTGTCTGTGCCGGGAATTCTTCTTTCGGAACTTTTGTAAGCAGTCTGTCCGCGTCAATGAAAACGGCATGTCCGCCCGCCGGCCTTTGATACGGGATGCCGTATTCGTCAAGACGTCTGGCCAGATATTCCACTTGCTTGACACGTGTTTCCAGATTGTCGAATTCCGTATTTTCGTCCAGTCCGATGGCCAGCGCGTTCATGTCACGGCCGTTCATACCGCCGTAAGTAAGATAGCCTTCAAACTGAATGCAATAGCCTTTCGCTCCGTCATACCAGTCTTGTTTTCCTGTAGCGATGAATCCTCCCATGTTTACCAGTCCGTCTTTTTTGGCACTCATGGTCATTCCATCGGCCAGGCTGAACATTTCACGGGTAATTTCTTTAATGGTCTTATCCGCGTATCCCTCTTCGCGGGTCTTTATAAAATACGCGTTTTCGGCAAAGCGTGCGGAGTCAAATATTACAGGCTTGCCATATTTGCCGGCAACGGCTCTCACTTCGCGCAGGTTCTGCATGGAAACAGGCTGTCCGCCGGCTGTGTTGTTGGTAATTGTGACGATGATGAACGGAATCTTGCCGGCATGTTCCTGTAAAGCCTTTTCGAGTTTCTCCGGGTCGACATTTCCCTTGAACGGATGTTCCAGCCGGGTGTCTTTCGCTTCGTCTATGGTGCAGTCAAGGGCAAAGGCCTTTCTTCCTTCGATGTGTCCTTTGGTAGTGTCAAAGTGCGAGTTTCCCGGAACGATATCCCCCTCGTGAACCAGATATGAGAACAATACGTTTTCCGCGGCGCGTCCTTGATGGACAGGTATTACATATTCGAATCCGGTAAGGCACCGGATGGTTTCTTTCAGTCTGAAGAAAGACGCGGCTCCGGCATAACTTTCGTCTCCCAGCATCATTCCTGCCCATTGGCGGTCGCTCATGGAGCCTGTTCCGGAGTCGGTAAGAAGATCTATGTATATGTATTCCGCTTTTAATTGAAACACGTTGTAGCGCGCCTCTTTTATCCATTGCTCACGCTCTTCGCGCGTACTTTTTCTGATGGGTTCTACCATCTTGATTTTCCATGATTCGGCAAAAGGTAATTCCATATTGGTTTTTATTAAGGTTTATGTTCCGAAGATAAATGATTTTATATATATTCCAAATAAAAAGAATGTCTTTTTGTCACATTTATGTTTAAGAACAGGAAACCGCCGCTTGTTTGAACATGTGTCAGATGGAGGATTTCTTATTGTCTTTTTGCGGATATGTCATGACTGCCGTTTTTGTGGAATCCTTACTATGTTTTCGCTTTGCTTGTAACAAAGACATAAAAAAGTTTTTGCCAGGCAGCTATGGTTTCTTAGATTGTACTTGCATTGATGAAGGAATGTTGTGAAATATTTTTTCCTGTCTGTATACGCAAGTTATCTGCTGGCGGAATTCTCTTTTTTATAAACGTCAAAGCAGTGAAGGCCTCCTTTGAAATTGTAGTCAACGCTTAGCCCGGAAATTTTGCATATACTGTCAATGATAGACAGTCCGAGTCCGGTTGATCCTTCCTGTCTGCTTCCTTTATAAAAGCGTTCAAATATTTTTGTCTTGTCCAGAGCTTCCGGGGTGCCGCTGTTTTCTATATGGAATTTGTTTTTCGCGATATGGATGAGTATGCTTCCGTTGTCATGATTATGCACAAACGCGTTTTTCAGAAAGTTGGTAATGAGGGCTGAGGCCAGCATCCCGTTCATTTTGAATATGAGCTTTCCTGTTTCTTCCAAGCGGATGTGAATATTACGGTAGCCGTATACTTCCTCATAATCTTCAAGATATCGCTTTGCAATATCATTGACGCACACATCCTGGACATCGGCAAACTGGTCATTCTCTATTTTTGACAGCAGCAGCAATGATTTGTTCAGTCTGGTGATATGTTCCAGGGTCTGATGAGTTTTGGCCAGTTCTTTCAGTTGTTTTTTTGTTATGTTTTCGTCTTCCATCATCATTTCCAGCCGATTCCGGCATATTGCCAGCGGTGTTTGCAATTCGTGTGAGGCATTTCCGATGAATCGTTTCTGCTGTTCAAAAAGATGCTCGTTACGCCTGGCATAAGACATGACCGCGTCATACAGTTTGTTGAATTCCGTGATACTGCTCTTGTTTGCCAGCTCTTCATTTTTATGTCCTATACGGTATTGGTCGAGCCATCGGAGTAAATGATACAATGGCTTCATGCTCCGGTAAAAGACGAAGATGTTAAGCAGAATAATGATTAACAGTAATGTGACATACAAAATAATCATCCAAGTGAAGATGGAATTCTGCAAGTCGGCCTTTTCTATGGATGGAGTAGAAACCACCAGTTTGAAATATTCGTTTTTTTCATTACGAAATATTGTTGTCAGAATACGTGCAGGTTCGGTTTCCCTTTTTTCATGGATGTATATCATTGAGTCGGCATACAAAATTCCGGGAGTGTTTTGAGCCGTTTCCTTCGATATCCGTGTCAGGTAATATTGGTTGTTTGACCCGCTGTTTTTTGAAGGCAGCCGTTCTCCGCTGAGTGCCCGTATGATAATGGCTTCCGAATAGTCTTCAAGCGAATCGTCCATTTCGTCATAGATTTCGTCTATCATGGTATAATAGAAGAATACCGCCCATATTGAGAGAATAAGGGTGATTGCGATAGAAAGGCGCAAGCTGACATGACTGATTAGTCTCATGCTTCTTCTTCAAGGGTAAATTTATATCCGAATCCGTATACGGCTTTGATTTTCACAGTAGCTCCGGAAGCTTTCAGCTTTTTGCGCAGGTTTTTTATTTGTGCGTAAATGAAAAAAAAATTGTCTACCTGGTCTATATGGTCACCCCATACAGATTCGGCAAGAGTGGTTTTGTTTATCAGTCTTTCCGGGCGGTTCATGAAATAAAGCAGGATGTCGTATTCTTTTCGGTTCAGCTCAATTTCTTTTCCGTCAATGAATACCTGAAAACTGTCTGTTACCAGATCGATGTTTCCATAAGTTATTTTGTTGCTTCCGTTGTGAAGGTTCCTTCTGATGACACTTTTGATGCGGGCACTCAATTCTGCCAGATGGAAAGGCTTGGACAGATAGTCGTCTGCTCCCAAATCGAATCCCGATATCTTGTCTTCAATGGAATCTTTGGCAGATATGATGATGACGTTTTCTTTTTTGCGCATTTTTTTCAGCTCTTCGAGCACATTCAGTCCGTTCCCGTCGGGCAGCATGATGTCAAGCAACACGCAGTCATAGTCATAAGCGCCTATTTTTTGCATGGCGGTTTTGAAATCGGGGGCGCATTCTACAATGTATCTTTCTTTTTCCAATGAGCGTTGCATCAGTTCACGGAGTGAAATCTCGTCTTCTATAATCAGCAGTTTCATATTCATAATTGGTATTAAGGTGATGAATATTCGCATTCCTCTTCGGTATGATACCGCAAAGGAAAAATTATATTCTGAAATAAAACTGAAAAATAAGAAATATTTATGGCTTTATGCTCACTTTGTGACATTCCTTTCTATCTTTGCCTGAAAATAATTTTAAGAAGGAGGAAAAAATGAGGAAACGGTTATTTATGGCACTGATGGCCGTAGGCATGATGTCGGCCAGTGCGCAGTCGGTTGTTTATGACCAGACGAGTTCAAATGGTGTACGTACTCTCATTTGTGAAGGTGTGAATACCGGAGCATCGGGCGATGTGGATATCAATATAGGCTTGGCAGGCTTTAATTATGACGGCACAATACTTTATTCGTTGGCAGTAGTGGTTGGTTCGGGCAGTGAGATTGTATTGCCATCGGGCAGTAAGTGTATTCTTACGCTGAGCAACGGAAAGAAATATGAGTGTGAAACGGTTTCCGGAGGTACGGCTGTATTGCAGAATATGGATGTTCAGATGGATCGTGTATATCAGTCATACCAGCGCTTTGCCTATTACAACATCAAGAAGCAGGCATTGAAAAAGATGGAAAAGGGGGTGGCCGGACTTGAAATCCAGATGCAGCCCCGTAATTACGTGGTGACTTTCAATCAAGATATTCTGGGGAACTTGCTTTACTCATCAATGGAAGTGATAAAGACCGCTTTTGACGACTGATTCCGGCAGATGGCAAATGAAAAAGGCGCGGGGACGATATTCTTTTTCGCGTCTTTTTTTTCATTATTTTGCCGTGTTTCTCTGACAATTTGCATGACATTGAAGAATGGTAAAAAAATTAAATAATTTCCCTCATAAAGGACATAATATTTAACAAAGGTTGTTTGTTCTTTCTCATTCATGGAAACTGTTATCTTTGCAGAGAAATAATTGAATTGTTTAAAGAAAGTGATTTCAGTAGAGAACTTGACGGTAAAGTTCGGGGTGACACCTCTGTTTGACGGGGTTTCTTATGTCATTAACAAGAAAGACCGTATCGCCTTGACAGGGAAAAACGGTGCCGGAAAATCCACAATGTTGAAAATACTGGCCGGCTTGCAGCATCCTGCTTCGGGTGTAGTGGCCATGCCTAAAGATATAACCGTAGGATATCTCCCTCAGGCAATGGTTTTAAGTGATCAGTGTACGGTTATGGAAGAAACTGAAAAAGCTTTTGAGCACATTGCGGAAATGCAGGAAAGGCTTGAACGCATGAATCAGGAACTGGCCGGCCGCACCGATTACGATTCGGATGATTATCGGCAGTTGATAGAGAAGTTTACGCACGAAAATGAGCGTTTCCTGATGATGGGAGGAATCAATTATCATGCAGAGATTGAACGTACGCTGCAGGGATTGGGATTTAAGAGGAGTGACTTTGACCGGCAGACATCTGAATTCAGTGGGGGATGGCGTATGCGTATAGAGCTGGCCAAGCTGTTGTTGCGCAATCCCGATGTGCTGTTGCTTGATGAGCCGACCAATCACTTGGATATTGAAAGTATCCAATGGCTTGAGACTTTCCTTTTTACCCGTTGCAATGCCGTTGTTCTGGTAAGTCACGATCGTGCGTTTATAAATAATGTGACTACCCGTACCATTGAAATATCTTGCGGACGTATTTATGACTATAAGGTTCCTTATGACGAGTTTGTGAAACTTCGTAAGGAACGTAAGGAGCAGCAGCTTCGTGCCTATAAAAACCAGCAGAAACAGATACAGAATACCGAGGACTTTATAGAGCGTTTCCGTTACAAGGCGACAAAAGCCGTACAGGTACAGAGCCGGATCAGGCAGCTGGAGAAAACGGTCCTGATAGAAACAGACGAGGAAGACAACGCTTCGCTGCATTTGAAATTTCCGCCGGCATCACGCAGCGGCAGTTATCCTGTGATATGCGAAGACGTACGCAAGGCATACGGAGATCATGTGGTGTTTGACCATGTAACGCTGACTGTCAATCGGGGCGAGAAGATTGCTTTTGTGGGAAAGAACGGCGAGGGGAAGTCTACTTTGGTCAAATGCATTATGGGAGAAATCTCCTTTGACGGAAAAATTACTGTCGGACATAATGTCCGGATCGGATATTTTGCCCAGAACCAGGCTCAGATGCTTGATGAGAATCTTACCGTTTTCGATACAATTGACAGGGTGGCGGCAGGAGATATCCGTTTGAAAATACGCGATATACTGGGAGCTTTCATGTTTGGAGGAGAAGCTTCTGAAAAGAAAGTGAAGGTTCTTTCGGGAGGAGAGCGCAGCCGGCTGGCCATGATAAGACTATTGCTTGAACCGGTGAACTTCCTGATTCTTGATGAGCCGACCAACCATCTGGATATGCGCTCGAAAGACGTATTGAAAGATGCCATACGTGGTTTTGACGGGACGGTGATTGTGGTGAGTCATGACCGCGGGTTTCTTGACGGACTGGTAACCAAAGTATATGAGTTTGGAGGCGGTGAGGTAAAAGAACATATAGGTGGAATATATGATTTTCTTCAGAAAAAGAAAATAGAATCGCTCAATGACCTTCAGACAGCGAACCGCACACTGGCTTTCGTCACAGGGGTGAAAACGGAAACTGCGCGGCCTTCAGAATCGAAATTGAGTTATGAAACGCGAAAGGAACTGGCTAAGAAAATACGCAAGGCAGAGAAGAGCGTTTCTGATTGTGAGGCGCGCATAGATCGGATTGAAGCCGAAATAGCCGCACTTGAGGAAAAAATGACAACTCCGGAAGGAGCTCCCGGAATGGCACTGTATGAACTGCATGCCGGCAAGAGGAAAGAACTGGATGCTGTTGTCAATGAATGGGAAGCGGCGTCAATAGAACTGGACGGATTGAAAAACCAAACTAATTATTAATAGTATATTATGTTATGAAAATTAAAAATTACTTACCTTTTGTAACGCTGGCAATGATGGCTTTTGCCGGATGTAAAGGAAAGCCGGTGATGACCTCAGGGCTGAATCTGGCAAACATGGACACTACAGCCGCACCGGGTACTGACTTCTATCAGTATGCTTGCGGCGGATGGATTAAGGCGCATCCTCTGATTGATGAGTACGCTCGTTTTGGAACTTTTGACCAATTGGGAGAGAATAACCGCAAACAGCTTCATGACCTGATTGCAAGACTGGCCTCTCAGGAAAATGAGCAGGGTACCATTGAGCAGAAGATAGGCGACCTCTACAATATTGTAATGGACTCTGTCCGTCTGAACAACGATGGATTTGAGCCGGTACGTACGGATATGAATGCCATACGTCTGATGAAAGACAAGAGTGAGGTTCTTCCTTTGGCCGGTCTGATGATGATGAAAGGCGTTCTTTGTTATTTCGGTACTTATGTAAGTACGGATATGATGGATAGCAAATCGAATATTGTAGGCTTGTGCCAGGGTGGAATTACTTTGGGCGAAAAAGAATATTATCTTGACAATGACGATAATACCAAGGCAATCCGTGAGAAGTATAAGGAATATATCGTAAATATGTTCAAGCTTTTTGGAGTTGACGAATTCCATGCAAGCTGGAATATGGAGGCTGTAATGGAGATTGAGACCCGTTTGGCCAAAGCCGCTTTAAGTGCTGTGGAATTGCGCAATCCGATGAACAGCTATCACAAGATGACTCTGGATGAGCTGAAGAAAGAAGTTCCTTCCGTCAATTGGGATGCGCACTTTACCGCATTAGGCCTTACAGGACTGAAAGAGCTGAGTCTTGATCATCCGGCAGCAGTCAAGGAAGCAGCCAAGATTATCAATGAAACGGATCTTGACAAGCAAAAAGCTTATATTACATGGCGTCTGATTAATGAAGCCGGAGGTTATCTGAGCGATGATATCCGTGCCGAAAGATTTAATTTCTTCGGACGTGTGATGTCCGGGCGCCAACAGGAATCTCCCCGTTGGAAACGAGCGGTAAGCACTGTCAATTCTTTCCTTGGAGAGGCTGTAGGACAGATGTATGTCAGACAGTATTTTCCAGCCGAGGCTAAAGAGCGTATGGTCGCTTTGGTAAGGAATTTGCAGGACGCATTGAAAGAACGTATTCAGGAGCAAGGCTGGATGAGTGATTCTACCAGACGGAAAGCAATCGAAAAACTGGATGCCTTTTATGTTAAGGTAGGCTATCCTGACAAATGGACCGATTATACGGATTTGATAATTGATAAGGAGGCCAGTTACTGGGTAAATGCGCAAAGAGCTTCGGCTTTTGCATGGAAAAAAATGGTTGCCGACAACTATAACAAACCGGTTGACAGAGATAAATGGCAGATGACTCCTCAGACAGTCAATGCTTATTATAACCCGACAACCAACGAGATTTGTTTCCCTGCAGGTATCCTGCAGCCGCCTTTCTTTGATATGAATGCCGATGATGCGTTTAATTATGGCGCTATCGGTGTGGTCATCGGTCATGAAATGACTCACGGATTTGACGATCAAGGACGTCAGTTTGATAAAGACGGTAATTTTGCCGACTGGTGGGGAGCGGAAGACGCTGAAAAATTTAAGGCCCGCACGCAGGTCATGGTCGATTTCTTCAATAACATCAATGTATTGCCTGATTTGAAAGCGAACGGACAGCTTACTTTAGGTGAGAATATCGCTGATCACGGAGGCTTGAATATTGCATTCCATGCATTTAAGAATGCCACTAAAGATGCGCCGCTGGGAGTAGTTGACGGATTTACCCCGGAGCAGCGCTTCTTCCTGGCTTATTCTAACGTTTGGGCTTCGAATATTCGTGATGAGGAAATCCGCAATCTGACCAAAAGTGATCCTCATTCATTGGGATGCTGGCGTGTAAACGGCGCGCTTCCGCATGTAGACGCATGGTATGAGGCCTTTAATATTACAGAAAACGATTCGCTGTTTGTCCCGAAAGATAAGCGCTTGGATATCTGGTAAAATAAAAACATTATACCGGCAGAAGGAAAGGCCCGCGCTTTCGTGAAGAAGCGCGGGCTCTTCCTTTTTAAAGCATGCGCTTTCCCGGCAAGAGGACGTGTGTTTTTCATTATGTGCGCCGTTTATGAGAATTTGTGATGCTTCGTACTGAGTATGTTGTTTTTTTGTCATATCTTTTCATCCATGGCATTTGTGCGTGAAAACTTTGGTTCAGAGCATAAAGGCACTGGTTTTGGGTGATGTCATTCAAACAGGAGTTATTGTCTGGCTTTATGTATTTCTTTTTATATTCTGTTGTTTGCACAAATGCCGCTTCCTTTCAGCATGGATGTGAAAGGAAACCAATGGCTTGTACTTTCCGGACCGGCAAAAGCTATCAGTATGGCAGGCTGACCGATCTTGATGCAGAAAGCAAAAGACGCCGCGGAAGAAAACCGGATGATTCCAGAGTCAGTATACGGGTTATCCGCATATTTCAAGGATAAAGCGTGCTCCTTTCCTGTAAGTGCTGTCCAGCTTTAAACTGCCATTCATTTTTACGGCTTTCAATGCACAAATAGGAAGCCCCAACAAGTCGCCTTTTGCTATGTCGTTTATCGGTTTGAAAGGAACGAACAGGTCTTTTTGTTGTTCCTGGTCTATTCCTGTTCCTGTGTCAGTCAGGATAAACTGGCTGATATGCGCTCCTCTTTTTTTGAATTCAAGCCGGATGTGTCCACTGGTTGTATGTTGTGCCGCATTGTAAATCAAATGCATCAATATGTTCGTCACTTCTTCCTGATTGGCATTTATCCGGAGTCTGGGTACTTCTGTAAGAAATTCCAAGCCGGGTTTTAACATTGGCCGGGTCAGGGCCGTGATTTGTTCACACAAAGTCGCAGTCATTATTTCCGTAGTGGCATAAGGTTCATTGATGCCGCCTTCCAGACAGGCCAGCGTTTGTATGTCTTGACAGAACTGCTGCAGTCCGTTTACTTGTTTCTGCAAGTATGATATTTCAGCAGAGTCTGTTATGCTTTTACTTACAGAAGCGGCAATATTGTCAATGGCAGGAGTGACAGCACGCGACAGGTTCTGTATGAAGCTTGTTTTCTGCTCGTTTGCTTTCTGTATGTCCTTGAGCTTGTTCTTAATATGTTTGCTGCTGACTATCAGCCGCACGTATACGATGCAGGCAACAGCAATAAGACCTGACAATATGAGAATGACGGCGGTAAGTAATATAATGATATGCTGTCTGCCTGCAATGGCATCATCCTTGTCATTGATAGTCTGCTGTGCTGTCTGGTATTTACGTTTTACTACATTGAGCTCATCTTTGGCAGTCAGAGCTTTTTGCTCTTCTTTCCATTTCATGTAATGCTCATATCCGTTGGTTACCAGATTGACGTTGTTTATGGCCTGTCCCATACGTATCAGCTGCATATAGCAGTCACCTGTCCAATGAAACTGTTCTGTTTTTTTGTATATTTTTTTGAGAGATGCCAATGCTTTGTCTCCCTGTTCTTTTGAATTGAATGCGTAGTTATAGGCCGCTTGTGCCGTTACGGTCATCCCTTTGTCTTGTATGTCGCCGTTTTGTTCTGCATATTGTTCAATGATTTCCAGTTGCTGTTTTGTCTGGTCAGATCTTTTCAATTTCATATACATCAGCATCCGTTCAAGGGATATCTGTATTCTGACGGTTGTGAAATCCTTTTGTTGTGCTTGCTCTGTTTTGCTGACAAAGGCATCCATATCTCTGCAGAGGTCAAAGGCTTCATTGTACAGGTTTTCCACATAGTAGGCACGGCATGCCTTGATTCCGCATTCTACGGCTTCTTTACATTTGCCTGATGAGACAAATATCTGATAGGCTTTCAGATAGGAGGCGCGTGCCTGTACATAACTGTTTATACTAAAGGCTTTCTCGGCTTGAGTATATAAGGCCCTGGCTTGTTCCTGACCATAAGAAAAGTGACAGACACAAAGAAACAATATAAGGAAAAATGTTTGTATTTTCATGCTGTTAAAATATATAAATGACTCTTTATGCAAAGTTAGTGAATATTTATTTTTTATCCAGTCTTACATAAAACTATTATGTGAATAAATTCAGAATCTGTTTTGAAATGATTGAAATGCCTATATTCATCAATCAGTTGGTTAACCGGAATAGTTTTTGAAACTTTAAGGTTTCAAATTTGCAAGCAAGGCACATATATGGCACTTATTGGAGATATGAGAGGATGCCGCAATTGATAAAAATATTAAAAAAGAAAGACAGGTTGTATGCGTGAAAACTTTATCCTGTATATTTACAGTGCTTAATCAGAGAGTTTCGTTATGACCGGGAAAAGAAATATTGCATGGACATTGATGCTTGTGTGTGGAGTAATGCTGCTGGCCATGACTTTTCCGCATCATCATCATGATATGACTCTTTGTATGCATGTGCATACCTGTGGCAGTGATTGTGCCGGAGGCGGACATCGTCATTTGCCCTATCAGGAGTGTCATGATGGTTGTATCGCGTTTTTCCGGTCTGTCATACCGCAACATGTCCATCATATTCATCCCGACTATTCCTTTTTTGTATATCCGGATTTTCTGAAAGACTATTTTAAAATTGTCTTGTTTGAGAATCATATCGTTGAATATCCTGAATACCGTCCGGAGCGATTGGCCAGTCCTGAATGTTGGCATACGGGTGGTTTGCGTGCGCCTCCTCAGGCATAATTTGCCTGTTTTTGTTATTTTGCAGACTGTTTTTGCTTGCAGAAAAAGGCAGTCTTGCTTAAAAGCATTATGTATCAATGCTTTTGATATTCATTTATTACATTTTGTTGTTTATACTGTCAAGTTATGAAGAAATTGTATTTGCCGGCAGTATTTGCCGGCGCGCTCTTGTTCTTATTATCGTGCGACAATAAGGGTAATGATAATGAAGAGCACGCGTATGAGCATGAAACAGCAAAGGCTTCTGATGAAATTGTATTGAGTTCTGAGAGAGCCAGATCTTCGGGAGTTGTGGTGACAGAAATCCAGCCGGCTGCATTCCGTCAGGTGATTCGTACCAGCGGCGAGGTATTGGCCGCGCAAGGTGATGAGGTTACAGTGGTGGCTGCTATTTCAGGGGTGGTATCATTCCCTTCTACTATGACTGAAGGAAAAAGCGTGGCAAAAGGAAGCAGTCTGGCAGTTATTTCGGCCAGGAATATGCTCGAAGGCGAACCGGCAGAGCATGCGCGTATCGCTTATGAAGCAGCAAGAGATGAATATGAGCGCGCCTTGAAACTTATAGACAGCGGTATCGTATCAAAAAAAGATTTTACAACCATCAGGGAGAATTACGAGAATGCGCGTATCAGTTACGAGGCTCTTGCCGGTCAGGCCGGTGAGAACGGACAGCGTGTTCAGGCCCCTATTGGAGGATATATCAAGAATTGTCTGGTAAAACCGGGTGACTATGTTACAGCCGGACAGCCTTTGCTCACAGTAACCCGCAATCGCCGCCTTTTCCTGCGAGCGGAAGTTTCTGAACGTTACTACAAGTATTTGCATACGATAAAATCGGCTAACTTCAAGACTCCGTATGATGACAGGGTACATTCGTTGGATGAATTGAACGGGAAAGTTCTTTCGTATGGAAAGTCTGCCGATGATACCATGTATTATTTGCCTGTAACCTTTGAGTTTGACAATAAGGGCGAGGTGATTCCGGGCTCATTTGTTGAAGTCTGTCTTCTTTCACAAGAATTGCGGAATGTCATAACATTGCCTAAAACCGCATTGACAGAAGAACAGGGCCTGTTTTTTGTTTATGTCCGGCTGGATGCGGAATGCTATAAGAAACAGGAAGTAAAAATCGGTGCGGACAACGGCCGTGAAGTACGGATTCTTTCGGGAATCAAGGCAGGCGACAAAGTTGTGACCGAAGGAGCTTATCATGTGAGGCTGGCTTCGGCAGGCAATGCCATTCCGGCTCATTCGCACGAACATTAAAGTTGGCTTATGTTGAGCAAGATTATACATTTTTCATTGAACAACCGGATATTGATTCTGGTTGCTTCGATACTTCTGCTGATAGCCGGAACCTATACGGCATATCATACTGAAGTTGATGTTTTTCCTGATTTGAATGCGCCTACGGTAGTCGTAATGACCGAAGCAAACGGTATGGCTGCTGAAGAGGTGGAGCAGCTGGTGACTTTCCCTGTCGAGACCGCTGTCAACGGGGCTACGAATGTCCGCCGCGTACGTTCTTCCTCAGCCAACGGATTTTCTGTAGTATGGGTTGAGTTCGATTGGGGTACTGATATTTACCTTGCCCGTCAGATTGTATCGGAAAAACTGGCAGTGGTAAGAGAGGAGCTGCCTGAGAATGCGGGTAATCCTACACTGGGCCCGCAATCTTCTATCTTGGGAGAATTAATGATTATCGGTCTGACAGCCGATAGTACTTCGATGCTTGATTTGCGTACCATTGCCGACTGGACCGTCCGTCCCCGTCTGTTGTCTATGGGAGGCGTGGCTCAGGTTGCGGTTCTGGGTGGTGACATCAAGGAATATCAGATACAGCTTGATCCGGCCCGTATGAGACATTACGGAGTTGTGCTGGCCGATGTGATGGCTGCCACACGTGATATGAATCTGAATTCAAACGGAGGTGTCATTTATGAATACGGCAATGAATACATTGTGCGTGGGGTCTTGTCTGCTACAAAAGTTGAAGAGTTGGCATGTGCCGTAGTGAAACGCACGGGTGATGTGCCCGTTACACTGGCCGATATTGCCGATGTGAAAACAGGAGCCAGGCAACCCTGTTTGGGATGCGCTTCGGTTGAGGGGAAGCCGGCCGTGCTGATAACCGTTACCAAACAGCCTGATACCGGAACCATTGAACTGACTGATAAAATAGACAATACACTGGCAGAGTTGAAGAATAATTTTCCGGCTGATGTGAAAGTAGCTGCCAATATATTCCGTCAGTCGGACTTTATAGACAGCTCTATCGGTAATGTGCGTAAGTCTCTTTACGAAGGCGCCTTTTTCGTGGTTATCATCCTGTTCCTTTTCTTGGCCAATGTGCGGACTACTGTCATTTCACTGGTTACCTTACCCTTGTCATTGGTGGTTTCCGTATTGGTACTTCACTGGATGGGACTGACCATCAATACCATGTCTTTGGGAGGTATGGCCATTGCTATCGGTTCGCTGGTGGACGACGCCATTGTTGACGTGGAGAATGTATGGAAACGCTTGCGTGAAAACAAGATGAAACCGGAAGGAGAGCGTGATTCGGTGATGAATGTGGTATTCAACGCCTCAAAGGAAGTGCGTATGCCTGTTCTGAATTCCACACTTGTCATTATTGTGAGTTTCGTACCTTTGTTCTTCCTGTCGGGTATGGAAGGACGCATGCTGGAACCTCTTGGCATTGCCTTTATTGTCGCATTGGTTGCTTCTACCATTGTAGCTCTTACGCTTACTCCCGTATTGTGCAGTTATTTGCTGGGACGTGAGAATGATCCGGGCCTTTCAAAAGAAAGTCTGGTTGCCGTGTGGACGCGCAAGTATTATGAGGTGGCATTGAAGTGGTCGTTGTGTCATAAGCGTGTGGTGTTGGGCAGTACCGTTTCTCTGTTCCTTGTGGCTTTAGGTTTCTTCTTCTCTTTAGGACACAGTTTTCTTCCTTCGTTCAATGAAGGCTCGTTCACGATTAACGTAAGTTCTTTGCCCGGCATCTCGCTTGAAGAAAGTAATAACATCGGTCATCGCGCAGAGGAACTGCTGCTTGCCGTTCCTGAAATCAAGACAGTGGCACGCAAAACCGGACGTGCTGAATTGGATGAACATGCCATGGGGGTGAATGTATCGGAAATTGAGGCTCCGTTTGAACTGGCCGGCCGTTCGCGTAAGGAAGTAATGGAGGAAGTCCGTCAGAAACTGGGAACCATTACGGGTGTCAATGTCGAAATAGGCCAGCCCATCAGTCACCGTATCGATGCCATGTTGAGCGGTACGCAGGCCGGCATTGCCATCAAGTTGTTTGGTAATGATTTGAGCCGCATGTTCATGCTCGGAAACCGGATTAAAGACCTTATCAGTGACGTGGAGGGAGTTGTTGACTTGAATGTGGAGCAACAGATTGAGCGTCCGGAACTGAATATCGTGCCCAAACGTGAAATGCTGGTCAAGTATGGCATATCCTTGCCTGAGTTTAAGGAGTTTGTGGCTGTAAACATGGCAGGAGAAGTTGTCTCTCAGGTGTATGAAGAAGGCAAGTCTTTCAATCTGGTAGTACGCGCCAAAGACGATTACAAGAATGAGATGGAGAAGGTGCGTAACCTCATGATAGATACTCCCGATGGCAGACAGGTGCCTTTGAGCTATGTGGCAGACGTGCGATCAGCCGGCGGGCCGAATGCCATCAGTCGTGAGAATGTGAAGCGTAAGATTGTTATTTCGGCTAATACCGCCGGGCGTGACGTGCGAAGCGTGGTTAATGAAATACAGGAACGTATTGACGAAAACATGACTTTCCCCGAAGGTTATCATGTAGAATATGGAGGACAGTTTGAAAGCGAACAGGCTGCCTCGCGTATCCTTACATTGGCCTCACTGATGTCTGTCGTGATTATATTCCTTATTCTTTATACCGGTTTCAAGAGTGCGTCCCATAGTGCCATCATTTTGATAAACCTGCCGCTGGCTTTGATTGGCGGAGTCTTTGCACTGGTTTTCACAACGGGTGAAATCAGCATACCGGCCATTATCGGACTGATATCACTGTTTGGTATAGCTACCCGGAACGGAATGCTGCTTATATCCGATTATCATCACTGGCAAGACAAGGGACTTTCATTGCACGACAGTATTGTGCATGGATCGCTTGATCGTTTGAATCCGATTCTTATGACGGCTCTCTGTTCTGCTTTAGCAATGATTCCGTTGGCTGTGAACGGAGATTTGCCCGGTAATGAAATACAGAGTCCGATGGCAAAGGTTATCTTGGGCGGATTGCTTACTTCTACTTTTCTCAACGGATTCATCATTCCGATAGTATATTTGCTGATGAGCGGCAAAAAAGAAGCCGCCTGATATTGTGACGATACGTAAATAAATGTAAAAACATTGAACATTATGAAAAAGATTATATTGACAGTTGCTTTTTGCGGAATGACGACCGGAACATTTGCCCAGTCGGAATCCATTGAACGCATATTGCAGGGTATAGAACGGAACAACCGGGAGCTTCAGGCCGGTGTGCAGAATACCGAAGCCGGAAAACTTGAGGTGAAGGCCGGGAATAATCTTGAGAATCCGGATGCGGAATATTTCCGTAAATTCGGAGAGAATGGCGGAGTAGAGGTGGAGATGTCTGTGTCACAGTCGTTTGATTTTCCGTTGCTTTATGCTTCGCGCGGCGCATACGGTAAGTCGCATGGGCGTGCGCTCGATTTGCGGCAGGCTGTATTGCGCCGGGATGTTTTGCTTCGTGCCAAGGAGTTGTGTCTTGACCTGATTGCCTTGAACAAGATAAAAATCCTTTATGAGCAGCGCATTGAAAATGCCGGTCAGATGGAGCGTCTGTATGAGAAACGGCTGAAAGAGGGCGATGCCAGCATTCTTGAAGTAAACAAGGTAAAGATGGAGCTAATGAATCTGAATGCCGATGTGGCCGAAAACAATGCGGCTCATCGGACAGCATTGCAAGAACTGCTGGCATTGAACGGGAATATGCCGGTTGAGTTTGCAGAAACTTCATTTCCGGTGCTGCCGGCATTGAAAAGTCTGGCAGAGGTAGGTAGTGAGGTGGCAGAAGCCGATTATGAAATTCGTTCGGCACAGGCTGATACTGAGGCTGCCCGTAAATTGACAACTGTAAGCAAGCAGGGATGGTTGCCTCAGTTGAAAGCAGGCTATTGCCGCGAAGGTACTGCCGGTGATATGCTTAACGGGTTTATGGTAGGAGTGTCTATCCCGGTATTTAATAACCGGAATAAGGTAAAGGCTGCGCGTGCACGTCAGTTGAGTGCGGAACTCACACAGGAGCAGGTAAACATGAAGGTACAGGCCGGCATACAGTCACTTTACAACGAGGCAAGCCAGCTGGGCAATGCGCTGAAAGCTTACGATGCCGCGTTAATGGAGCGCACGCTTGACGCGTTGATGCAAGCCGTAGAGGCCGGACAGATATCCGTACCCGATTATTTTACCGAAGCGGAAGCCATTTATCAGAATCAGGAGAAAATGGTCAATTTGGAAAACAGTTATCAGAAAGCCATGGCAAGGCTATATAAGAACAGTCTTTGAACCGATACTATGTCTTTTTGTATCGAACGGAGGATTTCATACTACGGCTTTTCTGTATCAGTATGTTACAGGCCGATGAGAAATGGTATATTTGTTATCATGGCAGATAAAGGGACTTTCTTGGTTCCGGTAAGGTACGGATGCTGACAATCTGTGGCCTTTTTGTGCAGTCATGATCCGGATAGCCGGTTTTTTTGCTAATTTTGCTTCGGAATAGAACACAGAGTATAATGAAAAGCGTAATAGTAACATGCCATTAAGTTTACCAGACAGACTTCCGGCTATAGAGCTCCTGATGAAAGAGAATATATTTGTCATTGACAATACGAGGGCTGAGGGGCAGGACATCCGTCCGCTGCGTATTGTCATACTCAATCTTATGCCGTTGAAAATAGCTGCCGAAACAGATTTGGTGCGTCTGCTCTCTAACACTCCGTTGCAGATAAAGATTTCATTTATGAAAATCAGCAGCCATACTCCTAAGAATACGCCCATTGAGCATATGAAAGCTTTCTATAAGGACTTTGAGCTGATGCGTGACGAGTGCTTCGACGGCATGATTATTACCGGAGCGCCGGTAGAACAGATACCTTTTGAGGAGGTAAGTTACTGGCCGGAAGTGTCGGATATATTTGACTGGGCGCGTGAGCATGTTACGTCTACCCTGTATATCTGCTGGGCTGCACAGGCCGGACTTTACCGCCATTACGGAATACCGAAGCATGAGCTTCCTGCCAAATTGTTCGGTATTTTCGGGCATCATGCCAATAATTCGCTGTTGCCTATCTTCCGTGGTTTTGACGATGTGTTCTATGTGCCCCACAGCCGTTATACCGGGATACGCCGTGAGGATATAGAGAAATGCAGCGAACTGGATATTGCGGCCGAATCAGACGAAGCGGGAGTGTATATGGTGATGGCCCGTAACGGACGTGAGATATTCGTGACCGGTCATTCGGAATATTCGCCCTATACGATCGATGCGGAATATCGCCGTGACCTTGGCAAGGAACTGCCTATTGAGATGCCGAGAAATTATTATCGCAATAACGACCCTTCACTGCCTCCGCTGGTACGCTGGAGGGCGCATGCCAACCTGTTTTTTTCGAACTGGCTCAATTATTATGTATGTCAGGAAACGCCTTACGATATTAACCGGATACGCTGACGCATGAAAAGGTTCACAAGAAAAATAGAGCCGCCTGATCCGGCCATGAATATGGAGTGCGGAATTGAAGCCGCAAATCATGGTACCGATGCCGTGTGTGTCGGAGTGCCACGTTTCGGAGCGAGGGATGCTGCAGGAAATTCGATCTGCGATATCCGCAAGCTTACGGAATATGCGCATGTCTATAGCGCGCACGTTTATGTAACCGTAGGTACCGTATTGCGTGATGATGGACTGCCCTATACCGAAGCCATGATATGGGATTTGTGGAAAGCCGGGATGAATGCGCTGATTTTTACCTTTGTCTGTATTGGCGGCTGGCAGCGCAGGGCGGTTGATGATATGCTGATGACACGCCCTGTCAATTATGCCTGTGAACTGATGCGTATTGACGGTTCGGACAATGCTTATCCTGTGAGAGGACTGACTTGTTCGGGAAATGTGATGGATGCACCGGCGGCCTTGTTCTGTCAGAAGCACGGAGTGTACCGTATGGCTCCGGTATATGAGAAACAGCCGATCGATGATGAGGCCGTGGCAATTGCCTGTAGACAATGCATGATGAGACTGATATATCGCAGCCATGAAAAGAACTGAGTGTAAAACGGTTTGTTCCGTACCGGGCGTATTGACGATTGCTGTGTTGCTCCTGTTGGGATCATGCAGTTATCCGCATCCTGACTATTCGCAGTGGGATTTGACCGCGCGGCAGCGTGATTCATTGGAATTTATCACGACTCACCATTACGGAGTAAGCTATAATTTCAAGATTCTGGCCGATTCCTTGCCGTTACGCCAGATGTTGAGCCCCGATTCACTGTGGGTATACAAGGATGAGGTGTTGGTAGTGGCGGACTTCGCTTATATGCTCTCGGATACAACCGGTACGGTATGGATAAAGGTGGCGCGTGACCAGAATACAATGGGATGGATTATTGAAGATCGGCTGCTGGGCAATTCTGTACCTCTGGATCCGATATCGCGGTTTATACATTGGTTTTCCAGTCTTCGGAATATGGTGTTTCTTGTCATAAGCGGCATCTTTGTTTTGTTTTACCTTTACCGCCGTCATCGCAAACGTTCGCAAAGACTTCAGCCTCCTGCGCCTCAGGTGCGTGGCTTTTATGCAGTATTGTTCTGTATGGCAGTGGTCATATCGGCAACGCTTTATGCCAGCATGCAACGTTTTGTGCCCGAAATGTGGGAGCATTATTATTTCAACCCTTCGCTCAATCCGCTGGGGCATTCTTTTGTGCTTATGCTTTTCCTGATTTCTGTATGGGGTGTATTGCTGGTTGCGCTTGCATTGATTGACGACCTTTTTCATCAGGTGGATTTCTCTACTGGATTTTTCTATCTGTTGGGAGTGGGAACGTTGTGTATGTTCATTTATCTGTTTGTAACATGGACGGTATATTATTATATAGGTTATCTGTTTGTAGCCGTATTCATTTATGGGGCCGTATATTACCTGTGGCACTCGTTGTGGGGGGACATGTATTGCGGGCATTGCGGAAGGCGTTTGTCACATAAGGGAGTCTGTTCCTTTTGCGGATATGTGAATGAATAAGTTTGTTTTTTGCTTTTCAAAAAAATTTATTCTATTTTTGCATTAGAGTTAATAAAAAGTATAATAAATGAAAAAAAGGAGAATTATGGAAAGTATGAGATGTTTTAAGGCCGCGATGATGCTCGCATTAGGAGCGCTGGTTTTCACGGCATGTAGTGATGACGATGATGATGATGACATGTCGGTTCCCGAAGCAGTGCGGAGTGCTTTTACTCAGAAATACGGTAATGTAGGGGTTGACTGGGATCTGGAAGGACAATATTTTGTAGCCGAATTCCGGAAAGATAGCAGAGAGCACGAAGCATGGTTTACTACAGGCGGTGTATGGAATATGACTACAATTGATTACGGAAAGTCGATAACAGGTTTGCCCTCGGCGGTGCAGGAAGGTTTCAACGCTTCACCGTATACTAATGCTAATGGATGGATAATAGATGATGTTGATAAAATAGAGCGTAGCAATTATGACGATGTTTTTAAAATAGAAGTGGAGCAGCGGGGAAATCCGGAAAAAGATTTGTATTTTGATGCTAACGGCAATCTTTTCAGGGAAGCAGCCGGTCACGATAACCGTAATGAAGGAATGCTGCAAAACAACAACGGGATGCCTGCCGAGATTAAAGGTCAGGTTGATGAAAAGTATCCGAATGCACGGATTGTGGATTTTGAATTTGAAAGAAATCAGTATGAAGTGGAATTGATTTTCAATAACCAAAGCATTGAGATGGTTTTTGACAATAGCTATAAGTGGGTTAAAACATTAACCGATATGAAGAGACAGATACCGTCCGATGTCAAAAAAGCAGTAAATGCGAAATATCCTGATAAGCGTATTGATGATTGTGACTTGGTAGAGACTGCTGATGGGGAAAAATATTATCTGGTGGACTTGGATAACCATGCAATGGATTTGAAAGTCTCGGAAGACGGGTCTTCTATTGAAGAAGTCCATGAATGAGGGCTTTTAATGCCGGAATTTTGAGAACGCGCGCGTCGGTTATAACAGAAACCGGCGCGCGTTCTGTATAAAATAAGGCATGCGTTGTTATCGGGCCGATGCTTTCAGAAGGTTCTCTACTACCGATGCAGGGGCTTTAAAGGTAGTACCGTGCTTGTGGCTTTTAGGGAATACTACATGTTGTGTCTCATCAGTGAACGTTGAAAAGTCTTTTGTCTTTGAAGCGCCATATATATATCGGCGGTAAAGATCATAGTAGATGTAGTATTCATCTCCGACTTTGCTTACCGAAGGGCCTTCGGCAAATATGCCTGTAAAGGGGCTGGATAACGGAAAGCTGTAAGGGCCTTCGGCCTTTTTTGCGAAAGCTACCCGCAGGTTGCTGTTAGCCTTGCGGTTGTCTTTAGCCACCAGTACATAGTCGTTTGCTCCTCGTTTTACAATGATTCCGTCAATGCAGCTGTATCCGGCGTCATAAAAGACTTTGGCTTTTGAGAATTCTTTGAAATCGCGGGTTGTGACATAATAGAGCCGGTGATAGTCTCCGTGTTCCATGTCGCGGCCGATACATGTGCTGTCATTCACAAGTGAGCTGTATACAATGAGATATTGTTGCTTGGCGTCATCATAAAACAGTTCCGGCGCCCATATGCAGTAAGTGTTTTTTTGATGTTCCATGACGGGAATGCGTTTTTGTCCGCTCCAGTGAATAAGGTCTTTCGAGCAGGCATATCCGAATCCGCTGTTGCCTTTCCATGCGATGGTCCACACCATATGGTAAATGTTGTCGGGGCCTTTCCATATGGATGGATCGCGCATGATTTTGTCTCCTGTCTGTGGGGTAAGCCATGTTCCGGGAATGCTGTCCCAGTGTATTCCGTCTTCGCTGTAAAGCAAGCGGAGCCCTTCATCGGCGGGTTCATGGAAAGAGGTAGACATATAGTATTCTTTCTCGATGCGGCTTTGTTGGGCTGTAATGTTTCCTGAGATGAAAAGGAACAAGGCTGGCAGAACAGCCTGAAACGTGATGTTTTTCTTCATAGTATAATAATAGAGTTTGTTTGCAACAGCAAAAGTCGTAAAATAATATTTGTCTCAGCTTACAACCGGATGGCATGAAAACAGACGGGCAGGTGATAATGCAATGCAGCGCATGAGGAAAAACTTTCTGTCTGGTTTCTTCGTGTCTGCAATTTGTGAAAAAACGGATGCCTGAACTATGTCTGTTTTTAAGACAATCGTTATAAGAGGCTCCAAGTAACGGTAAGACCGGCCATTACGATAGACACCATACTCATCAGCTTGATAAGGATGTTGAGGCTCGGACCGGACGTGTCTTTAAACGGATCGCCTACAGTGTCACCTACTACGGCAGCCTTGTGAACTTCGCTTCCTTTCCCGCCCAGGTTGCCTTCTTCTACATATTTCTTGGCATTGTCCCATGCACCGCCTGCGTTGGCCATGAATACCGCAAGGACGAACCCGCAGCTCAATCCGCCGGTAAGCAGGCCCAATACACCGGCAACGCCGAAAATGAGACCTGTAACGATAGGAGCGATAATGGCAAGGAGCGATGGAATGACCATTTCACGCTGCGCGCCTTTGGTTGATATTTCCACGCATCGTTCATAATCGGGATCGGTCTCTCCGGTAAGAATTCCTTTTATTTCGTGGAACTGACGGCGTACTTCCGCAACCATGCGGGATGCGGCACGTCCTACGGCATTCATGGTCAATCCGCAGAAAAGGAATGCCATCATGCTTCCGATAAACATACCGGCCAGTACTTTGGGGTTCATCAATGTGACATCATAATAATTCATGAAGTCTGTAAAGGAAGCCTTGCCCGTTTCCATGGTGTGACCATCGGCAAAAGTAAGAATCTTGGTGCCGATACGTTCCAATCCAATACGTATTTCTTCAATGTATGAGGCAAGAAGAGCCAGCCCGGTAAGAGCTGCGGATCCAATGGCAAATCCTTTTCCGGTGGCGGCGGTTGTGTTTCCTAAAGAGTCAAGAGCGTCAGTACGCCTGCGCACTTCTTCGCCCAGTCCGGACATTTCCGCATTTCCGCCGGCATTGTCGGCTATCGGGCCATAGGCGTCGGTCGCCAAAGTAATTCCCAATGTGGAAAGCATTCCCACGGCGGCAATGCCTATACCGTATAGTCCCATGCAAACGTTGGTAATATCAAAGCTTGCCGCGCACAGGTAAGAAAGAATAATGCCAATCACAACCGCTATTACAGGAACGGCTGTAGAGAGCATTCCCAGTCCGATACCCGAAATGATGACAGTAGCTGGTCCGGTTTGTCCGCTTTCACTCAGTCTGCGGGTAGGAGCGTATGACTGTGAGGTGTAATATTCGGTAGATCGTCCGATAATGACGCCTACCAGCAATCCGACTACAACCGAACAGCCGATAAGTATCCAGTTTTGTATCTGAAGTAACCATAGAATCAAGAAAGTAGCCGCAATAATCAGGACTGAGCTCAGATTGGTCCCTGCAGAAAGAGATTTTAGCAAATCCTTGTTTCTGGCTTTTTCTTTGGTACGTACGGCAAAAATTCCGATAATGGAAAGAATGATTCCTGCCGCAGCAATCAGCATAGGGGCAATTACCGCTTTAAGCTGCATGCCTGTATTGCCGGAATGAAGAAAAGCGGCCGCACCCAAAGCCGAGGTGGCCAGGATAGATCCGCAATAGGATTCATAAAGGTCGGCGCCCATACCGGCTATATCGCCTACGTTGTCACCCACATTGTCGGCAATGGTGGCCGGATTACGAGGGTCGTCTTCAGGAATTCCCGCTTCAACCTTTCCTACAAGGTCGGCGCCCACATCGGCGGCTTTCGTATATATACCGCCTCCCACACGGGCAAAGAGTGCCTGTGTACTGGCTCCCATACCGAATGTAAGCATGGTTGTGGTAATGGTGCAAAGCTTAAGAGCGGGCGTATGCATGCTTTCGGGAATGACTGCATTAAGCAGCAGATACCAGAAAGATATGTCAAGCAGTCCAAGACCAACTACTATCAGGCCCATTACAGATCCGCTTCGGAAAGCTACCCGAAGCCCGTCATTCAGTGAGTCGCACGCCGCATTGGCTGTACGTGCTGAAGCATAAGTGGCTGTTTTCATTCCAAGAAAGCCCGATAGCCCCGAAAAGAAACCGCCGGTAAGGAATGCTATGGGAACCCATGGGTTCTGTACTCCGAATCCGTATGCCATGATTGAAAACAAAATGACCAGGCCGAAGAAAACCCATCCTACAACTTTGTATTGTTGTTTCAAATACGACATAGCTCCTTTTCTTACAGCTGCGGCTATGTGTACCATCTGAGGGGTTCCTTCGCTTACCTTTTTCATCTGCCTGTAGAAGTAAAAGGCATAGCATAGAGCCACTATCGAGGATATCGGTACGATCCAAAATAATAAACGCTCCATATTGATATAATTTTTAAGATATGAATATATTCTGTTCTCTGCTTTTTGGACAGGAAAGATATGTCCAAATATAGGAAAAACGTTTTTTCATTGAAATGTCTGTGCATTTTTATATATAAATTTAACTTTTTGTTTCTTTTTGCTCTTTGCCGGTTCCGGAAAAAATTATGGGGTTTGTTTTTTGCCTTTGTATTATTTAGAGGTTTGCATGATAAAGGCATTGTTTTTTGATGTCGGCGGACATTTGGCCTGTTTTAAGACACATTTGCAGGATGCCATGGAACCGGAATAATCCGGGGAAAAGCCATTTGACAGGCCTTGTTTGCAAATATCCGCAGCTTCTGCCGGCTTGTCCGCTGTCTTGGCGGATGCCCGGCCCGTTGTATATTAAATAATGTTAAATCGGGGGGGGGTGATTTCATGTAAGGTAAAACATATATCTTCGCGGCAAGAGTTGATAATAAATCCGTATCGGCCGGGCAAAGCGGGCTCCCCCGGTGTTTGCGGTATGTGAATTACGGAACCCGTCAATATAAAATCATAACGGTATGAAAAAATTATTTTTTGCCGCATTCATGCTTATGGCCGCAATGGCTGCAAACGCTCAGAAAGGCCGTTTCTATATGGGTGGATCTTTAGGATTCTGGCATGACAATGACGCTGATAAGACAACCATTGACATTGGTCCGGAATGTGGCTATAATTTATCTGATGCATGGGCTGTTGGAGTAAGTTTGGGATTCTTGCGTGTCAAGATGGATGAGTTCTCGGCAAATGTATATGGCGTGGAACCTTATGTTCGTTATACTTATTTTAAGACAGGAGCTCTGAGACTGTTTCTTGATGGAATGGCAGGCATGGCGTCGGTTAAGCCTAAAGACGGCGATTCCGGAGAAATATTTGAGGTTGGCGTTACTCCCGGATTGATGTTCTCGTTGAGTGATAATTTCTCTTTGATAGGAAAGTTCGGATTTGCAGGATTCAGGGATGTTGATGAAGGATATTCTTCGGTGGCGGATAATGGCTGGGGAATGGATTTAAGTGGAGAAAACCTTGAGTTTGGAGTTATCTATTCATTCTGATCCGTCAGGGGGAGAGACATTGTAAATCTTTGACGGGAGAACCGTTTTTCCCGCTTTATGCTTCGTGCAGGAAAAACGGTTCTTGCCTTATGTGAGACCGGCCGTTTGCTTGATTCGGTTATTCCTTTGTCTTTTGTTCTTGTCCTTCAACAAGGATTCCCGTTTTTTCATAAAGTGACAGGAATTAATGTTTTGGACATAATAGACCGGGGGTGACGCTTATTTTATGTTCCTCCGGTCAAGTTCATGCCGGTAGCGTTGTGCATTCCGAAGATGTTCACTCATGGTACGGGCAAAGTTATGGTATCCTGAAAAATCCTCTTTGGCGCACATGTACAGATAGTCATGGGCTGTATAATTCAATACGCTTTCAATGCCTGTTACTGACGGTATGCGTATCGGGCCGGGAGGCAGTCCTGTATGCTTATAGGTATTGTAAGGAGAATCAACCGCCAGATGCTTGTTTAGTATGCGTCTCAGCCCGAAATCACCGCAGGCAAACCTTACAGTGGGATCTGCCTGCAGAGGCATTCCTTTTTTCAACCGGTTGATGTAAAGACCGGCAATTATTGGTTTTTCGTCATTCTTTGCCGTTTCCTCATCAACGATTGAAGCCAATGTGCTTACTTGTTCAGGGGTAAGGCCTGTTTTTTTTGCTTTTTCTGTCCGCTCGTCATTCCAGAAACGTTTGTGCTCCTTTTGCATCCGGGAGAAAAACCCGTCAATGTCCATGTCCCAGTAGACCTGATATGTATTGGGTACGAAAAGACAGGCTATGGTTTGCGTAGTATATCCCTGCTGTTTGCAGTAGACGGAATCTTTAAGGGCGGATGCTATTGTCGCAGAATCGAGCATCAGGCGTGAGGATATGCTCCCTGATAGTTTTTCCATTGTTCTTACACCGGGTATTATCAGATTCACGGGGCTTTGTTGCCCGGCAGACAGGCGGCGGGCCAGCCGGAATGCATTGTCATCGGCTTTGACTGCATATCTTCCGCTACGGATATGCTCATCATATTTATAGAATGAAGAAAGCAGTCTGAATCCTTTCAGCGTGTTGGGATGTGCTTTGCTGTCCAGTTGCCGGCATACGCTGTCAATAGAATCTTCCGGACGGATATAGAGGTAGGTGGTTTCAGTGATGGAAAAAGCTTTTGAGAAACAGAAATAATATCCTGTTGCAGCCAGTAAGGCAATGATTAGAATGCAGCTTCCCAGTATGCCTATGATTGTTTTGTTAGGTCTCATGCTGTTCGTTTTGTTTTTAATGCGGTACGAAAGTATAAAATAAAGGTGTGGCATGAAAGACTTCCGTTATTTTTTAATTCAAAGCTGTAATTCTGATTTTTATTAGTCATGCTATGCACGGAATCCTTCTCCACATGCAGCCGGCTCATGCGTATTCCTCCCTAATAGGGGGAGGGAGGAAAAACAGTGGGTGGAGAATTGTAGCCTGATACCTGTACCGGGTCCGATAACCGGTTGTGCGCTGGCCGCTGTCTTTGCGTATGGCGGTATTGGAATGGTTTTGTCGCTGTGTGAAAAGAGGGTGCTTTTGGCTTTCTCTTTTTTTATTATATATAAGGCTTATTTACCGTCATCCATATTCAGGTCAAGCTCATAAAGGCAGGCTTTTACTTCATTGCTGCTTCCCATGTGTTTTCCCAGATCGTCAGATAGCTTGACGCATTCTTTCCATGGCTGATTGATGCTCATTTTGCAGTATGCCAGTTTCATTACAATGTTTGAGGGCTTGAACCCCGTATCGTTGGTGAGGTTTGTCCCTATACCGAACGAGCAGCGTATTTTTCCTTTACAATAATCCTGTATCTGTAGTGCCTTTTCAAAATCAAGCGCGTTGCTGAAAATAATTGTCTTGGTTGTGGGGTCAATACCCAGTTCCTGATAACGCGCAATCAGTCTGTCGGTAAACTCGGATTCGTTTCCAGAATCACATCGCACGCCGTCAAACAGCTTGGCCTGCTTCCGGCTGATATTGCTTAGGAAAATGTTTGAAGTATAAGTGTCTGAGAGAGCTGTCCCCAGATCACCGTCGTATACGTTGACCCAGTTCTCCAATGCCATGTAGTTGGCATGTTTGTATCCGAACTGCGCTCCGTGAAACATGAACCATTCGTGTGGATGCGTTCCCATCGGCTTCATGTTGTATTTCATGGCAAAATGGCAGTTTGATGTTCCAGTGCAGTAATGTGCGTTTTCATTCAGGTAGCTGATTACGGTGTCATGTACATTGAAAGAGAAGCGCCTTCGGGTTCCGAATTCAGAAAATAGTATTCTGTGCTCATTCGAGATCCGGACTTTTTCGGCAAGCCGGGAGCATACCTGTTCCTTATCGGGGACATGTCCCAGATATTTATTTCTTATTTCAGCTATAATGGCCAGTAATGGAACTTCATAGAGGGTTACTTTATACATGAAGTCACTCACATCCACATGCAGCTGCTTCTTCTCGTCAAGGGATATTCTTATTTTTTCCGGGTCAAAGCGGAAAGATGACAGCCATTCCCAATAGACGGGCGGTATGAACCGGCACGATCTTATCATGTATTCTTGCTCTTCACGTGCAAGTGTCACACACGTCATGGCCTGTATCTCTTCCTTGAGGGTGCTTACGAAATCTTCGCTGTATTCGGTTTCGTCCCTGTCTTTAAAGGTGAATGTTCCCATGGCGTAGGGAAACAGCTTGATGTAGGCATAGGAAGTGGTGAATTTATACAGGTCGGTATCTAATATGCTTTTTATAACCATAGTATTTCGTTTTATGCGGTCTTTTGCTGCAAAGATAGCATTTTTTTGTATGTGAATGCAGGTAAGTGCTAAAATTTTTTCAGTTGAAAGACAAAGAGCGGAATTGAGAAATAACGCTGTTGCTTAAAGAGTTATGGCGATATTTGGCATTTGGCGGCATAACACCAAAAAAATGAAAGAACGCGGCAGTGATTGCGCTCTCAGGCCATCACCCTGCTGTAGTGCGGTGTTTAAGCCGATGGTTTGAATTTCTGCGCCCTGTGCGGTTTTTATCCGGTCGTTCTTTCGTGAGCTGGTTTTACACCAGACAAGAAAGTAAAATGAAGAGAAGTACGTTCTTCAAGGCGGCCTTCCTGCGGAACCCGTTGAGACAGTCATGATGATGATCAGGGCGGATGCCGTGACAGGCGTCAGGCGGCAGTCCTTTCGCGTCTGCAACGGCGGTATGCGCTTGCGGGAGTGCCTTGCCGGGCTTCCCGGAGATCCGCTCCTTTTTCCTGCCGCGCCGTCACGCGAGTGCCGCGCAATCCACGGGCTGCAAGAATAAGAGGATCATTGGTAAGGTTAAACAAGTGTTAATTCAGTTTCGTCAACAGGGCGTATATGTTAAGCTTATATAAAAAATGGGGGGGGTAATGTTACTATAATTAAAATACATACTTTTATGACATGAATCGATAAATCAGTGCCGGGACCGGGGCGAAACGGGCCCGCCCGGTTCCAACGGCATGCAGGGTAACAGGGCCCATAAAGATAATGGAAAGGAACATTGCACCATGAATGAATAGCTGAGAGCGAACCGCTGTTTCCAAGTTCATAAATGCCGGGGCAGGCCGCAAAGGGTTCTTCAGCCTGTTCCGTGACAGTATAAAGGATTAAAAAAAAGAACCTGCCTTATTTCAATATTATGAAAGGATTTACGAAAAGAATGCGTTCCTTGCTGGAGGAATTGAGTGTGTGCCTTGTCTTTGTCTGTCTTGCGCAGCTTCCTGTGATCCCCGTGTTTTCCGCAGGCACCGGCGGCGGAATGCTACAGGACGGGAAGGGGCCCTCTACAAGGAGTCTTAAAGGGAAGGTCGTGGAGAAAGGGACCAACGAGCCTTTGATTGGGGTCAATATATGGCTTAAGGACACGAGTGTGGGATGCATAACCGATGTCAACGGGAATTTCTCACTCTCGGTGCCTGTCGGCAAAACATCGGTTTTGGTTGTGAGTTATATCGGTTACGGGAAGCTTGAGAAAGAGGTGGCGGCTTCCGTAAACGACCTGTTGGTAGAGCTGGAGCCTGAAACCACCACGCTGGAGGCGGTACAGGTTGTAGGCTACGGCACCCAGCGTAAAGAGAGCGTCATCGGCTCCATCGAGGCAATCAGGCCCGCCGATCTGAAAATTCCGGCCGCCTCCTTATCCACCGGGCTGATAGGAAAACTGGGGGGCATAGTGTCTGTGCAGCGTTCCGGCGAGCCCGGGGCGTCGTCTGAATTCTGGATAAGGGGTATTTCGACTTTTGGCGCCAACGGCAACCCCCTGGTTCTCGTTGACGGTGTGGAGCGCTCCCTGGATTTGGTCGAGGCGGAAGAGATCGAGTCGTTTTCAATCTTGAAAGATGCCACCGCTACGGCCGTATACGGTGTGAGAGGCGCCAACGGGGTCATCCTGATCACCACCAAACGTGGTGAAGAAGGGAAGCCGCACGTGTCCGTAAAGGCCGAGGCCGGGGTGCTCCAGCCCACGAAAGTCCCGAAGATGGCCAATTCCGTCGAGTATGCCCAAATGTACAACGAGCTGAAGGGCTACGATTATTACTCCGCGGATGAGATTGAAAAGTACGCCACGCTGTATGATCCGGATTTGTATCCGAATGTAAACTGGCTGAAGACAATCTTCAAGGACTACACCTACAACCAGCATGTAACCGCCAGCGTCAGCGGCGGCGGATCGATAGCGCGCTATTTCATTTCCGGCGCCTTCTATCGCGAAGACGGCATTATGCGCACAGACGGGGGCTATGCCGGCAATCCCAACTACAGGCGCTATAACTTCCGTTCCAATCTTGACGTGAACCTGTCGCCCTCCACGGTCCTTTCATTGACGCTGGGAGGCGTGTTGGAGCAGAGAAGGACATCGGCCGAAGACTTGGACAGGATATGGTTCCTGGCGTTCAAGATAAACCCGAACGCTTTTCCTGTGAGGTATTCAAACGGATATTTTTCCGGGCGGAAGGAGCAGGAGAACCCTTATTACGTTGTGACACGGGCAGGCTACAACAAGAGCTGGAAGAGCATCCTGAATTCCGTCATCAGTCTGAGGCAGGATCTGTCCAGGCTGGTTACGCCCGGCCTCGAAGTGAATCTGAAATTCTCCTTTGATACAGACAACTACAATAATTCCAAATACACCAACCAGGACGACATTTACTATGCGTTGGGAAGGGATGAGAACAACAACCTTATATTCGGCGATCCGGAGATCCAGCAGGCCCAGGTGGGGTATTCCCATTCCTCATCCGGCAGCAACGCCACTTACCTTGAGGCATCGCTGAATTACGACCGCGCCTTTGGCAGGCACCATGTAGGCGCCTTGATGCTTTATAACCAGCGTGTGTACAATACCACCGCGGCAAGCGCCATCGAGAGCCTCCCCTATAAGAACCAGGGTCTGGCCGGGCGTCTGACGTATGACTATGACAGCCGCTATTTCATTGAGGGAAACTTCGGCTATAACGGATCAGAGAATTTTGCGAGGGGACACCGCCTCGGCTTCTTCCCCTCCGGTGCCGTGGGGTGGTATGTGTCAAACGAGCCGTTCTTCGAGCCTTTGAAGAGCGTGGTTTCCAAATTGAAGCTGAAAGCCTCGGTGGGGCAGGTGGGCAATGACAAAATCAACGGCAGCCGGTTTGTCTATCTGGGCACCGTGGCGAATACAGACCCTTATATATACGGGGATTTTTCGTCATGGACAGGGCAGCGCGCGGATGAAATACCCAACCCCGAGGCGTCTTGGGAGGTTTCCACAAAATGGAACTATGGCATTGAGCTGGGCTTTTTCGACAATCTGGAAATCCATGCGGACTGGTATACAGACACGCGCGAGAAAATCTTTATCCGCAACAACGGGGTCCCGTCGTTTGTAGGGCTTTCCACAATGCCGTGGGACAATATCGGCAGGATGAGAAGCTGGGGGTTTGACGGATCGGCCGAATACAACCGGCAGTTCAGGGATCTGACTGTATCCGCGCGCGCCAGTTTCACATACGCCTCTAACAAGATATTGGAATACAACAATTTCAGCAATGTCTATCCTTATATGGATGAGAAGGGGCAGAAGATGTACCAGCAAAGAGGGTATGTGGCCTTGGGGCTGTTCGGGTCGGATGAGGAGATAAAACGCAGCCCGACACAGTTCAGCGAGGCGATACACAGCCAGCTGCGCCCCGGCGATATCAAATATGCCGACATAAACGGAGACGGAATGATTGACGCGTTCGATGAGGTTCCTATCGGCTATTCCGACATTCCTGAAATAACTTACGGGTTCGGCGCGTCCCTGAACTGGCGGGGGATGATTGATTTCTCGTTCTTTTTCCAGGGTACGGGCAGGGTGACGGCTTTTGAGATGGGCGAGACACTCGCCCCGTTCACTGATTCCAATCCGCTTGAAAACGGCTTCTACGCGGATGTGGTGAAAAAACACTGGTCGGTGGAAAACCCGGATCCTCACGCGCGCTACCCCCGTCTGAGCGAGGTCCCGTATCAAGACAACAACAACTACAAGGCTTCCACTTTCTGGCAGCGTGACGCCTCCTACCTCCGTTTGAAAAACATGGAAATCGGCTACACATTCCCGAAACGCTGGACGGAGAGGATAGGACTCAGCACAGTGCGTCTGTATGTGTCGGGGATGAACTTGTGGACGTGGGCCAAAGACCTGCATCTTTACGATCCCGAGCTGGGGGTGAGGACCGGGTCTGCCACAGACGGCCGGAAATACCCTCTGAACAGGGTGTACAACTTTGGCCTTAACATAAACTTCTAATGATATACCTTATGTCAATCAAATTTTTAACGCTACCTTGCCATATGAAAAAAGCGGTGAGAATATACTTGATGATACTGGGGGCTGCGGCGTGTGCCACGGCATGCGATTCCTTTCTGGACACAACCCCTGACGATGTGACCACCCCGGATGAGCTCTTTGAGACGGAGCGTTCGACCGAAGGGGTGCTGATGGGGGCCTATTCCTATTTGCGGACAGACGCGCCGTGGAATCCTGAAAAAGGATCATACATCGAAGGCTCCTCCAGTGACGTGGATTATGCATGGACCAACTGGCACACCTTCAACCAGGGCGTGTGGAGCGCGTCAGACAATTACGGGCATTGGGACGACTATTATAAGGGGATACACCAGGCCACGTTTTTTTTGCAGAACCTTGACAAGTGCACGGTCATGTCTTCGTCCATACGTGAAAGACTGAGGGCGGAGGGGCGCTGCCTGCGGGCCCTGTTTTATGCCAACCTGATGCGTATGTACGGGCCTGTGATCCTGCTGAAAGACGAATTGGTGGATTTTACGGGCACAAACCTTTCGCGCCCACGCTCCACGTGGGACGAATGCGTGGACTGGGTGTGCAATGAGTTTCTTGAGGTGTCGCGCAATCCCGATCTCCCGCTGAAACAGACGGGAGAGTATTATGCGCGCATGAGCCGTTCCATCGCGCTGGGATACAGGGCGCGCCTCCTGCTGCAGTCGGCAAGCCCTCAGTTCAACGGAAACCCCATGTATGCCGGGGTGTGCAACAAGGACGGCACCCACTTGTTCCCGCTGGAGGAGGACCCGTCAAAATGGGAGCTGGCGCGCCAGGCCGCCAAGGATCTGATTGACCTGGGAGTCTACGAGCTGGTGAAAGTGACGGGCGATGATGGAAGAATCGATCCCTATGAATCATACAAGGGTGCTTTCACCCAAAGGACGAACAGTGAGATGATTTTCCCCTATCTGGATAACGACGGCCGTTTTGATCTGCATATATACCCTAACAGCAAGGGCGGCTGGGGAGGCTATGGGGTCACACAGGAGATGGTGGATCTGTATGCCATGGACAACGGGAGATACCCCATAAACGGATACAGTGACGAGGCGCGGATGAATCCGGTTATCGATGAGAAGTCCGGCTATTCCGAAAGCGGAAGTGTAAGCTTTGAGCATCCTATAGCCAAGACGAGCCTGTCTACACAGAGGATGTATGTGAACCGTGAGCCGCGCTTCTATGTCTCCGTCTATTACGGGTGTACCAACGGGCTGCCCTGGTTTGTATCCACGCGCCCCGACAAGCAGAGTTCCATAGAAATGTATTACAACGGCGCGGACGGGCCGGGTAACCAGCATAACTACTATTCAACGGGCTATGCGATGATCAAGCTTCTGCCGCCCGATTTCAGCCGTAACCCGAATGTAAACACGAAGCACGAGATTCCGTATATGCGCTATGCCGAAATACTGCTTGACTACATAGAGGCCACGATAGAATGCGGCCGGACGGACAGATCGAAACTCGAAGACGCGGATATGCTGGAATGCTGGAACGGGCTTCGCGAGCGCGCAGGGCTTCCCCCGATACTGGAGGCTTACCCGGAGGCCGCGGGCGATTACGCCATGCTGCGGGATCTTGTGCGCCGTGAGCGGAGGGTGGAGCTGGCGTTTGAAGCCCACAGCTTCTTTGACACCCGCCGCTGGCTTACCGCATCGGAATCTGAGGGAGGGGATTTCCATGGCATGAACACGTCTGCGCAACAGGGGCTTTATCCCACTGTCAGGAGTTATCCGGCGGCTTTCTTCCGGCGTACTTTCCTTGAGACACGGGTGTTCACTCCGAGCTTCTATTTGTTTCCAATCCCCCAGTCTGCTATAAACAAAAATCGAGAACTAGTACAAAATTATAAATGGTAAATTCAGAGGAAATGAAAAAACATGTCAGCATCATAATATGCATGCTCATGGCGGCGGCCTGCCAGGACTACCGTTATGACGAAATGGCGGACGACTCCTTCTACTTTCCGGCAAGCGGCCTGCAGCAGCAGACACTGTTTGTTATGGATGACAGCGATTACACATATCCGATGTGGATTCACAAGTCGGGCTATTTTCAGGAAAAGCTGTCGGGCTGCGTTGAGCTGGACTATAACTACCTGGTGCAGTACAACAACGGGAATGGCACGGAATATGAAATGCTGTCCGAGGATTTCTTCGACTTTGAGCGTAATTTTACGATACCGGAGGGCAGCGGTGAGGTGGAGGTGCCCTTGACGTTGAAAACGGCCGGGATAACCAACGGCCCGGGATACGGGAAATACTATATCCCCGTGACCGTGAAAAGCCTTACGCCGGGAATCGCCGGCTATGAGGAAAAGTCGCATGTATTGCTGGAGTTTGACATCCGGCAGGCCACGCTGACAATGGACAGCGAATACAAGGGAAAGAAAAGAGTGTCTTTGTATCGTGATGAGATTTCCGACAAGAACATTGACATCACAACCGTGCTGAGTTCGGAGGCGGTAATGGACATTGAGGTTGAGTATGCCGTTATTCCGGATTACAAAGTCACCGGAAGTCAGAAGCTTCTGCCTGAGAACTGCTATTATTTCCAGCCATCCGCAAAGATTCAGAAAGGGGAAAGATATGCCGTGAATACATTGACGTTGAAAGTGGCGGAGATACCTTCGGGCGAATTATTTATTCTTCCTCTGAAGTTTGGCGTGGCAGGCAATGAGAAAATTGCAGTGGACGAGAAAGATTATTTGTATTTGTCAGTGTATAAGTATATTTAAACAGGATGATTATGAAAAATATATTGGGAATATTAAGTGTTTTGGCAATATTCGTGGGATTATCGGGCTGTGATGATGATGATGCAAAGGAGTGGACGCCTGACTCCCTCACGGTATCCGTATCCAACAGCGAGGCGGAACCGATGAAAGTGGGTGACGGGAACTGGGGCGTACGTGTAAGGCCTGAATTCCAGGGTGTGTTCAACGTTCAGATTGATACCCGCAGTGCCTGGCAGGCCTCCGTGGAGTATATCACAGACGAAGAGGAGGACTGGCTGGCGCTTTCCGGAAATGAAGGGAACGGCACGGGGACGTTGGAACTGACGGTAAACGCCAACAGGAGCATTGTGGAGCGGAAGGCGTTCCTGTCTGTCCGGACACTGGGCGATGTTCCGGTTGAAAGAAAACTGACTGTGATACAGACCGACTCGGATCCGATTATCGAGTTCACCCCAGAGGAAGGGATCGGAACGTATGACAGCGGGTCAAAGACTTTGTCGGTTGGCTATGTGGGGAACACATACAACATCGGCTTTTGGTCGAATGTTGAGAAATATGAATTGAAAATTGTTCCTGAAGGCGGAAAGAGTGGTGAAGTGGAGTGGGTGAGCGGTTTCCAGGTGAAAGACGGAGCCATCTCGTTTGCCACCGGCGACAATCTGAGCGGTGACGTGCGGAGCGCGTGCATTGTGTTTGAATCTGAAGAAGAGGCGTTCTGTGATACGTGTACCCTGACGCAGGGAAAGTCGTTGTATAGAAACGTGCTGCTGAGTGTTGACGGTGTGTCGGAAGAGGCGGAATACGCCGGTAAGGAATATTCCATAGCCGGGCATGAGGTGAAGCTGCTGTTTGACAGTGACCAGGCGCTGACAGCCAGGATTGTCGACCCTGCTACAAATTCGGAAGCCGGTTGGGCGGAAGCTGAGGTAAACGGAACCGAAGTGACGGTGTCTTTTGGAGCGAATGCGGGCGGTGAGTCCCGCCAGGCGCGTCTGGAGGTCAAGGCCGGCGGAACGTCTTATGAAGCGCAGCCGCCTGTAACGTGGAGCTTCTCCCAGCTGCAGGAAAAACTGGATGTCACTGCTGAGCAGAGGTACATGCGTGGGGATAAAATGGTGCTCGGGCCCGGGGCGAAGTCTGCCTCGAATCCATCGCGTGTGGCATCGTGTGAGACAACTGATGATGAAGTGACGGTCACTTCTACGGAAGAGTGGGTGAGAGCCAGGGTAGATGGCGGAGAAGTCCTGCTTGAAATGGATGAAAACAGCACCGGAAGCCCGCGTGAGGCGAGTCTGACACTGAAGAATGCAAACGGGGTGAAATCTTCGGTTATCGGGGTGGAGCAGCGTGCGGAGGAAAGCGCTGATAGTCCGCGGAACTGGTCCATTGAGGCCGGCAACGATCATACGGATGAGTATGTCAGCGGTTCCAAAAGAGATCTGATCAAGAACATTATCGATGGCGATCCTATGACGAGATGGCAATGGAAATGGAATAGCGGGGGAAAGAGTGATTTTCCGAACACCCCGTATGAATTTGTCATAGACTTCGGGTCGCCCCGGCTTTTCAACAGCATCAAGGTCTGGCAGGTTCAGCAATCGGACGGTGACAACGGCTATGTCAAAGACATACAGTTCAAGGCCGGCAATGACGATACCGCGTGGCCGGTGGATTTGGGCACCTATTCGCTGGGGACGGGCAACGCCCAGATACAGCAGGAAATAAAGACCGGTGACGGATCCCATTTCATACCGCTTCCCGGTATTTATGAGGCGCGGTATGTGCGCATTGTGATTCTCAGCAACTTCAAGGGGATTGAATCCAAGGTGAACAATTCAAAGAACGCCTATCTTGCCGAGTTTGATGCATTCCTGGAATAAAAACACAGTGCCTGTGCCGGGAGCGCGGCGTTGCCCCCGCGCAGGCTTTATTAACTTGAACAAATCAAAACGTATAATCAATGAAAAATACAGTGCTCATGTTATGGGCAACGGCCTGCATGCTGTTGCTGTCATGTAATGAAGATTTGGTAATTCCCACGCCGAAATTCGAGACGGGGATTCCGGCCGACACCGTGGCGAAGGATACGGCCGATTTTTTCGCGCTGGTGTATATTGACCGGCCGGGTGTCGACAAGTTTTTCGGAGGCGATATGGAAGCGGCTGAAAGCCAGTTGGATTTGGTGTTCAGGGATGTCACCCGCTATTGGAATGAATCCAATACGGGCGCGGTGAAATTCAGCAAATACTGCCGTTTCAACGTGGCGCAGACCGTTGAGTATGACGGAGACTCTAAACAGTGCCGCTCAGAGGTTGGCCGGATGCAATGGGACGGGGAAAAACACAATGTGATTGTGGTTATAGACCAGATTATAGACTTCCCGGGCGACTCGAACGGGAGTGCCGAGGGTACGGGGGATGACGACCGGCCTATCGTTACGTTTTACCCGAGTAGCGGCTCCACACAGAGAGACTTGAGAGAGACCGATGATTATGAGGACGCATACAAGGTGCTTACGCATGAATTGGGGCATTACAGAGGGGTGACGGATCTGTACCAGTATGACATTGAGGCAGCCAATAACCCGGTGAACCATGAGTCTTACGAAACGCTGGACTGCATTATGAACAACCAATATCGGGGGGTATGGTGCGATTATTCGGTGTACTGCATAAATGCGAACATTGACCAGAAATACAGGAAACAGCCGCTGGAGTTCTTTTTGGGACTGTTCCCGAAGAGGCTGGAGGTGAATGTGACGGTTGACGGCACGCCGCGGCGGGGAGTTACGGTGAATCTGTACGGCTCCCGCGCCGGTGCCGCCAACAGAGACAGGGATATATATCCGAATGTCGCTTATTCGTTGACCACCGATGTGAACGGACAGGCTGCATGGGACAACGTGAGAAGCCTGTACAGCCCCGACAAGAAGCCTATCAACGATCTTCCGTATGGCCGCTGGTTCGGTTTTCTGGTTGAGGCGGTCTATGACACGCGCAAGGCTTACGAATGGCTGCCGGAATATAAGGTCCAGCTGCCGCGTTTCGAAGACGAAGAAGGCGGCGATATATACACCGTGAATCTGGCGTTGTAAGCCATACCGCCGGCATGACGGCGGGTGTATGTGGCTTTGTTCGCCGTTGTTGCGTCCGGCGTTTGTCCCTCCGGGGCGTTTCCCTGAGGGACGGCCGGATACGGCGGTGATACGTGTTAACATAATATAAATATAATAATAGTTGCTATGCGGAGTCATATTATTGGCATGACGGTTGTGGCGGGCAGGCTGGCAATGGCATTGTGCGGCCTTGTTATCGTGCCGGAGGAGTGCGCGTATGCCCGGTGGAGGCCGGCGGGGGACAAGATACGCACCGTGTGGGGTGAAAGTGTGACACCGGACAATGTGCTGCCCGAATATCCGCGTCCGCAGATGAAACGCGGCAGCTGGAAGAATCTGAACGGCGAATGGGAGTATGCCATCCGCCCGAAAGGGCAGGCCGGGCCCGGTTGTTTCGATGGAAGCATCCTGGTGCCATTCTGTGTTGAATCATCCCTTTCCGGAGTAGGGAAAATGGTGGGCAAAGACAGGGAGCTATGGTATAAAAGGAGTTTCTCCGTTCCGTCATCATGGAGGAAAAAGCATGTCCTGTTGCATTTCGGGGCGGTGGACTGGAAAGCCGATGTGTATGTGAACGACATTTGGATTGGCTCCCATTCCGGCGGGTACACTCCTTTTTCTTTTGACATCACCCCCTATCTGGCCGGTACGGGGGAGCAGAAGCTGGCCGTCTGTGTATGGGATCCGACTGATGGAGGGAATCAGCCTCGCGGCAAGCAGGCGGGCGCGCCTTCGGGCATCTGGTATACCCCGGTGACAGGCATCTGGCAGACTGTATGGCTTGAGCCTGTGGCGGAAACCCATATAGAATGTGTAAAGTCCGTTCCGGATTTGGACAACAGGCTTTTTAATGTCACGGTGGGAGTCTCCGCTTCCTCCGGATCGGAGGTGGTAAGAGTACGGCTGTTACAGGACGGGCGTGTGGCTGCCGAGGCGATGGGGATTCCGGGCGCACCTTTGCGCCTGTATGTGGAGCGGCCCCGTTTGTGGTCGCCGGAACATCCGTATCTGTATGACATGGATGTCTCATTGCTGAGATCCGGCAAGGTTGTTGATGAGGTAAAGTCATATACCGCCATGCGTAAGGTTTCCTCCAGACGCGGCAAGGACGGCTTTATGCGTATCTGTCTCAATGACGAGCCTGTATACAACTTTGGTCTGCTGGATCAGGGATGGTGGCCGGATGGGCTGTACACTGCCCCGGCAGACGATGCCCTGCGGTTTGATATACTAAAGACGAAGGAATGGGGATTCAATATGATTCGCAAGCATGTGAAAGTGGAGCCTGCACGCTGGTATTATCATTGTGACAAGGAAGGCATTCTGGTATGGCAGGACATGCCGAGTGGCGATCGCGGAAGCAGCTGGCAGCCGAGAATGTATAATGGTGGAAAGGATTCTCCCCGTTCGCAGGAATCGAAAGGAATTTATTATCAGGAGTGGAAAGAGGTTATGGATTTTTGCATGTCCTGTCCAAGCGTTATAGTGTGGGTGCCTTTCAATGAATCATGGGGGCAGTTTGATACGGAAGAAGTGGTTGCATGGACGAAAAGACATGATTCGTCCAGACTTGTCAACCCGGCCAGCGGAGGGAACCACCGGGCATGCGGCGATATATTTGACATCCACAGCTATCCCGGCCCTGAAATCTTCCTTTTTGACCCGCAGCGTGTGGGTGTGATTGGGGAATACGGTGGCATTGGTCTTCCATTGAGCGGACATCTTTGGGAAGACAAGGAAAATTGGGGCTATATCAAATTTAGGGATGAAGATGAGGTGACACGTGCGTATATAGAATATGCTGGGAAATTAAAGTCCCTGACACAAAAAGGCATTGCGGCTGCCGTATATACACAGACGACTGATGTGGAAGGTGAAGTGAACGGCATCATGACATATGATCGCAAGATAACCAAAATAAACGAAAAGGAACTTCAAAAAATCAACGGTGAAGTAATTTCCTCGTTGAAACCGGAATAAGTGTTTATTATGTTTAAAAAACTGATTGGTCGTATGCTGCCTGTCTGTAAGCTTTTCTGTCTGAGATCAGTACCGCAGTTATTGCCCGGCAAACGGTTTTTACCGGAGTGGCGTCTGCTGAGCTTATAAGAGGACTTGTCGGGCGGTATTGTAAGTATGTGAAACTATTTTAATATTATGTTGATTGTTATGAACAAAAGATTTTTAAGTTTATTATCTATGAAGGTTTTAATAGCTTCCTGCGTTTGTGCGCAGGATTATCTGATTTCTACTCCTGGCACTTCGTTGTTGCTCACAGCCAGTCCCGGACAAACATCACGTATCCAATATTATGGGACGCGCATCGAAAAGGAACAAATAAGGCAAATCTATGATGCCGGACTGGCATTTCATTCGGAATCATATCCGGTGTTCGGCATACGTTCCTATAATGATAAAGCGATGCAGGTGACGCATGAAGATGGGAATATGTCTTTGGAACTGGTGGTTGAGTCCGTAAAACAGCATGAACTTCCTGATGCGGAGGTTACGGAAATTCTGTTAAAAGACAAGGTTTATCCGTTTTATGTCAAACAGTGCTATAAATCATATAAAAACAGTGATGTAATCGGTACATGGGTTGAAATCACCAACCGGGAAAAGAAACCGGTGACAATGTATAAGTTTGCTTCAGCTTTCATACCGATACGCAGAGGTGAGAACTGGCTGACTCATTTTCATGGAACGTGGGGAGCGGAATGCATGCTTCAGGAAGAAAGACTGACAGACGGTCAGAAAGTGATTAAGAATGAAGACGGCGTGCGCAACGCGATGAATGAAAATCCTTCTTTTATGTTGACCTTGGATGGCAGGCCACAGGAAGAAAGCGGGCATGTTTTTGGCGCCAGCCTGGCCTATAGCGGTAACTATAAGCTGAAGTTGGATATTGATAATAATAAGATTATCAATATCTATGCCGGTATTAATGAAGAAGCTTCCCATTATATTCTGGAACCGGATGAAACATTTGTCACACCGGAGTTTGCAATTACGTACAGCATGTCTGGCAAAGGCGGAGTCAGTCGCAATTTCCACCGTTGGGCAAGAATGTACAAGCTCGGTCATGCGGATGCAAACCGGGATATTCTGCTGAACAGCTGGGAAGGCGTATACTTCAAGGTCAATCAGGAGGTTATGGAACAGATGATGAAGGATATATCCCAACTCGGGGGTGAGCTGTTTGTCATGGATGACGGATGGTTCGGCGACAAATATCCCCGTAACGATGGCAGTACAAGTTTGGGCGATTGGACGGTATGTAAGGAGAAACTTCCGCAAGGTATTGAAGGGTTGATCGCTTCCGCGAAAAAATACGGCCTCAAGTTCGGTATCTGGATCGAACCGGAAATGGTGAATTCCAAAAGTGAGCTTTACGAGAGCCATCCCGACTGGATTGTCTGCCAGAGCAATCGTACCCCTTCTACGGGACGCGGAGGTACTCAGATGATTTTGGATTTGTCAAATCCCGAAGTGCAGGATTTTGTATTTGGCGTGGTAGACAATCTGATGAGAAACTATCCGGAGATTGCGTATATCAAATGGGACGCCAATGCGAGTATGATGAATTATGGTTCGTACTATTTGCCGAAAGACAAGCAATCGCATCTTTATATTGAGTATCACCGGGGATTAAAAAAAGTTTTGGAACGCATTCGGGCCAAGTATCCTAATCTGTTGATGCAGGCTTGTGCCAGTGGAGGCGCGCGGGTGAATTACGGTCTGCTGCCTTATTTTGACGAATTCTGGACCAGCGATAATACGGATGCTTATCAGCGTATATACATGCAGTGGGGAGTATCCGGTTTTTATCCGGCCATAGCGATGGCGTCACATGTAAGTGCCAGTCGCAACCATCAGACAGGCCGTCAGACTCCGTTGAAGTTCCGTTTTGATGTTGCCATGTCCGGTCGTCTGGGTTTGGAGATTCAGCCTGCAAACATGACAGAGGCAGACAAGAATTTTGCCAAAAGAGCTATAGCGGATTACAAGGAAATTCGACCGGTTGTGCAGCATGGAGATTTGTATCGGCTGGTATCTCCTTATGACAAGACAGGGTTTGCCTCCTTGATGTATGCTTCCCCCGATAAGTCCGAAGCCGTTTTCTTTGCCTATCGGATGGAATATATGCTCAACCAGGTTACTCCCCGTGTCCGTTTGGTAGGAGTGGATGCGGAGAAACTGTATAAATTGATAGAGATGACTCCTTTAAATGAAAACAAGAAAAACTCATTGGATGGGAAGGTTGTCAGTGGTAAATTGCTGTTGGAAGAGGGCATTGAAATTCCTTTTACAAAAGAATATTCGAGTGTTGTAATGAAATTAGAGGAAGTAAAATGACATTGACCGGAATCTGTGTGTTTCCTTTTTAACTTGCAGCCATTCGGGATATGCCATTTCATAGAGCTTTCTGTAGTTATGTGGGAGTGATGCATTTACGATCGTAAGATTTAGAATGTACGTCTTTGCATTCACTATCCAAAAATAAAGGCGTTCGATATCTGTCAAAAGGTATCGGATGCCTTTTTTGATACCATGGTATATGCCGGCGGGCTTGCTGTTGTGGTGCATGACGGTGTCTGTCCTCAAGGCTGTCTCATGACCGCATCCCGTACAGCATCCGCATTTGTCGTGATTGTCCCGACAGTGCTATGGCATCCACATTCCTTGCGCATAAGGATGCATTTCCCGCGCTGCTCCTTGAGAAATGCCTCGCACGGTGGTTTGCCGGGAGGGGGAGGGGGAAAAAACCGTGCGGCACGCTCCGATAGTCTCATCGGTTAGTCATACGTCTTTATGCCGCAATGATACCTGTTTTTCAATAATTTTACCGGATTTTCAGCCGGCTGATTGCGGGTAGCCATTTTTAAATAAAATTCTCCATTGCATGGAAGCCGTCTTTATTGTTTGATAAAAGGAAGCTCAGGTTGGTACCATGTATCTTTCCGCTCATTTGCAGGATTCGAAACGGACAGCCCGATAAGACGTACGGGGTGATGTTCGTAGTCAATTTCACTCATCAGCTTTTTGGCTTTGGGAAGTATGCTTTGAAGTGTATGCATGGTTCCTGCGGAACTAAGGCTCCGGGTTGTCTGACTGAAATCATTGAATTTGATTTTCAGAGTAAGCCTGTTGCCTTTGAACTGATGGCGTTTCAGGCGTTCCGCCAGTTCGGTAGTCACGTGATAAAGCCCGATAATCATGGCCGAACGCGAGGTAATGTCACGTTCCAGCGTATGTTCGCATCCTATGGATTTGCGAGTGTGAAGTGTCTCTACCGGACGGTTGTCTGTTCCCCGCGCAAAATCATAATACAGCCGTCCGGTTTTGCCAAAATAATGTATGAGCATTTCCAGCGGACAGGCTCTCAAATCCTTTCCGGTATGAATGAACAGCTCGTGCATTTTCCTGGCTGTGACTTTTCCTACTCCCCAGAATGATTCTATCGGAAGGCGGGCTATGAAGTCCTGCGCATGGTCCGGATGTATGGTGCATAATCCGTCGGGCTTGCGGTAATCGGAGGCTATTTTTGCCAGAAACTTGTTGTATGACACTCCTGCCGAAGCTATAAGGTGCAGTCTGGTACGAATGCGCGTCTTGATTTCCCGGGCAATATCTACAGCCAGTCTCATATCTTTTTTGTTTTCTGTCACATCAAGGAAGGCTTCGTCAATCGAAAGCGGTTCAATGACATCAGTGTAGTCATGAAATATTTCGTGGATTTGTGCCGATACGCTTTTGTATACATCTATCCGGCCGGGAACAAATATCAGATCCTGACATAATTCCTTGGCTTTCTTCGATGACATAGCCGAACGTACTCCGTATTTGCGGGCCTCATAGCTTGCCGCGGCTACCACACCGCGTTCCTGCGGACGGCCTACGGCAACGGGCTTTCCTTTTAGCTCGGGATTGTCTCGCTGTTCTATCGAGGCATAGAAAGCGTCCATATCAATATGGATTATTTTGCGTAAAGACATATATCACAGTTTCACTTCACGAGCGAAATTACGAAAAATATTTGGAGATCCGTTGCATTTTAATTACCTTTTGCAGCGTTTAGAGCAATAGAGGGAAGATTTTATTGTTTGTCATAAACAGGAGTTTATCGGGTATATATCTATAAATAAGAGAGGCTTATGAAAAGGCTGGCATTGAAATGGCTGCTTCTTATGGGAATGGTTCTGTTTGTCTCTTCATTGAAAGGACAAAGCTTGAAAACGGTTTGGAATATGGTAGAGGAATATCAGCGTCAGGACCGGCCGCAAAAGGCTGTTCAGATTTTGGATATGATTTGCCGTAGAGCTGAAGCAAAGAAGTTGTTCCCGCTAAAGATTAAAGCGATGATGACTCGTTTGGAATGTCGGGCAAAGATAAGCCGCGACAGTGTTTACGAAGATGTATTCCGCTTTCGGAAATGGGCGGAGGAAGAGCAGGATACCGTGCGTCAGAAAATTTTGCTGATGATGCTTGGAAATATTTATGATTTTGCGGAGCAGCTTACACCATACGACAGATATCACATTGATGGCAATATCCCGGCCGATGTGTCGGAATGGTCAAGAGAGCTGTTTGCCGTGAAAAAGCATGAGGCATACTGTCAGGCGCTTTCAGACTTGCCGTTGTTGGCAAGGAATAAGGTTTTTCCATATAGAATACTGATTGATATGGGGGCTGAGAGTGATTTGTATGGGAACGATCTGTTGTCGGCAATGGTACAGGAAATAGTTCAAAGATGTACAGAACATCCGGATAAGGCGTTTGTGACGGATATATATGACCGGATGATTGCCTGTTATCAGTCAATGGGGAAGAACAATGCCATGTGGATGTCACGGTTAGCTAAATTGGATTATGAGTATCAGGCCGGTTATGAGAAACGAGCCGTGCTTGCCGATACTCTCCGAAGCTGGATTTCCCGGAATAAGGGGAAAACGATTGCTCCCTATATCTATCAGAAGGCTGTAGAGAAGGCCGATTCAGATTCTTTGCAGTACGTATTGTCTGCCGAAGCCTTGTCTTTGTATCCTGACTATAAGTTTGCCGGTTTTTTCAAGGAGCGCATACATGAGACAACCTGTTCTTATTGCAATGCCCGGCTTGCGGAGAGTCCGATGAAAGACCATCCCTTGCGGATAAACGTAAATTACCGTTCGCTGGATAAATTGATAATGAAAGTCTTTCGGAAAGCCGGCCGGAAACAGATAGAATATGCGGTGTTCCGGTTGCCGGCAAAGGTTCCCTATAAAGAAACGGATACCATTTTGTGCCTGAAACCCTTTCCCGAAACAGGAGAATATATGATAGAAATACAGGCCGGGAAGAAAAAGGAAATGCTGGATGTAAATTATACCATGCTGTTTTCACCAATGCTCAGTTCTTATTCGGATAAGCAGGTAAATATTCTTGTAGTTGACAATGTCACCGGTTTTCCTGTGGAAAACGCAACGGTAGAGCTGATGAGCGTTAAGCATTCAGGAAGATCCTCGGTATATACTTCGATTCAAAAGCAGAAAACAGGCGCGGACGGGCGTGCCTTGTTTGAACGCCGGAATAATTTATTATTGGCGGCTTTTGTTCAAAAGGAAGGATATGGTCATACAGATACGGTTAATTTTTATATGGGTACTGTCAGTGAGCGGGACGTATCAAAAACGCCCAATGTACGCCTGTATACCGACAGGGCCGTATATCGTCCCGGACAAATTGTCCAGATAAGCGGAATGGCCTTTTATGGAGAAAATGGTGATTTTGGCGTGATAAAAGACCGGGAATTTGTGCTGTATGCCAATGATGCGGGCAACCAGCAACTGGCTGAATTAAAAGTACGTACCAATGAAATGGGCTCATTTTCCACACGGATGGCATTGCCTGAAAAGTGTATGTCGGGAAATGTTTCGATACGGTGCGGAGATAATGGTTGGGCCGGCTGTTTGGTGGAAGAGTACAAACGCCCGACCTTTGAGGTGTGTCTGTTGCCTGTTGCCGTCTCTTATATGTGTGGTGATACGGTGCTGGTTGAGGGAGAGGCGAATACTATGGCCGGATCTCCTGTATCCAATGCTTCTGTGACTTATAAAGTCAATACTGATTTCTATTGTTTTGAAGGCGATCCGCCCGTATCCGGAAAGACTGTTACTGATTCTGTAGGTCGTTTCTGCTTTCAGCTTGTTCTGAAGAAAAAAGTATTGCCTTCGGTACGTCCTTACAATGGAGGAGTGAGCATAGACGTATCTGTTACAGATTTGGCCGGTGAGACCCAGAGTGTCTCAAAGAGGATAGATGTTTCTTTTGGGCGATCGATACGGTTATTGTCGGGCATTCCCGATGTATGGGTAAAAGAATCGGCGGATTCCGTCCGGATAAGCGCAACCAATATGGATAATCAAATATTGGACGTTAAAGGGATATATGCATTATATCCGTTATATGGTTCAGAAGGGGCAGAGAGCATGGCGGAGAAACCCGCTTATACCGGAGTGTTTGAATCGGACGTTCCTTTCAAGCCGGACTGGATTAAGAGTATGCCTTCGGGAAAATATCGTATTACGTATGAGGTTGCCGACATGCAGAACCGTGCTCAAAAGGAGTATAAGGATATTGTAGTGTTCAGTACGAATGATTCTCATTCACCGGTTGATGAGGTTTTGTGGACTTATCTGAAGAGTTCTGAAGCAGATCCTGCGAATCCGGCAGAGTGTGTGGTTGGCGTTTCGGGCAAGAATGTTTGTTTATATTATGAGGTGTATTGTAAGGATAGGCTTTTGGAGTCAGGAAACTATGTGTTGAGTGATACGTTGCTTGCTTTCCATTATGTGAGTCTACCCGGGTATAAAGGAGATTTTTCGGTCAATTTTATGACTGTAAAAGACGGGAAGCGTTATTACGCCAGTTATGATATAGTATCTAAGGCTGACGATCATAATCTTCTGTTGAAATGGGAAACATTCAGAGATCATCTGCTACCCGGAGAAGACGAGGAGTGGCGCCTTAAAATCCTTATGCCCGATGGGAAGCCGGCAAATGCCGAATTGATGGCAACTTTGTATGATGCGTCGCTTGATAAATATCGTCCTCATAACTGGTCTTTGCGACTGCCGTATGGCAATGCTTTTCCATATAGTTTTAAAGTGTTGGGGAATCATAATTTTAAATCGGTTTATTTATATCTGTCAAAAAATAAAAAATACGGACCGGCAAGCTGGAAATTTAACCAATGGATGAAGTTTTGCAAAATCACATTTGGTAAGCTGATAGATTTAGGAGAAGGTATTACTGCAATGACAGGCTCGGCAAAACGATTTGCGCCGGCGATGAAGAGTGTCATGTCTGGCTCATCGGAGATCATGTCGGAGCAATCTGCTGAAGAGGGATCATTATCAACACAAGATGCTGCGGCATCAATGCAAGATGCGGCAGATAATGCGCTTGAAAGCATGGATGCGATGGTTCTTCGTTCTGATTTTTCAGAGACTGCATTCTTCTATCCCCATATCCGTACGGATGAGCAGGGAATAGCTGCCATTGTCTTTACCATGCCTCAGAGTGTGACTACCTGGGCTTTCAAAGGACTCGCCCACACGGCAGATATGCATTATGGTACCATAGCCGGACGCATTGTGGTCACCAAAGAGTTTATGTTACAGCAGCAGTTGCCTCGTTTTATCCGTGTGGATGATAAGGCTGTGCTTTTGGCCACACTTGACAACACCCGTTCTGAGAAAGACATAAAGGGAATTGTGAGAATGGAATTATTCGACCCTCAGACGGGAAAGGTGTACGTAAAGGAACGTCAGAATTTTAGTATAAAGGCCGGAGCGACTGCGGTAGTATCGTTTGATGCGGAAATTGACAGGCCGGGATTATTGGCTTGCCGCATGGTGGCCGATGGTGATGCCTGCAGCGATGGCGAACAGCGTTATCTTCCGGTATTGAGTAACAAAGAATGGATTACCGAGAGCAGAAACATATCCTTAAACGGGAAGGGCAAGTATAAAATGAGTCTCGACGGGCTTTTCAACAATGGAAGTTCTACGGCTTCCCGGCACCGGCTGACAGTGGAGTATGTGAATCATCCTGCCTGGCTGGCAGTGATGTCGCTTCCGTCAGTGGCCGCTCCGCAAAATGAAGATGCCATCTCGCTGGCATCGGCCTATTATGCCACCCGTCTGGCCCATTGGATTGTCAATTCTTCTCCTCGCCTGAAGAAATATCTGGATGCTTTGCGGGAAAGTGGTCAGGAAAATGCTTCGTCTGAGAGTAACCTTCAGCAGAATGAAGAGTTGAAGAATATTCTTTTAGAAGAGACTCCCTGGCTTTGTGACGCGAAGAATGAAACCGGACAATTTCGTCTGTTGACTTCCCTTTCGGATGAGAATCAGGTTCGCAGCAATGCATCTTATCTGCTTTCGGCATTGAAGGCCTTGCAGTACGCCGATGGCGGATGGAGCTGGTTTAAGGGGATGACGGGAAGCCATTATGTGACCATGATGGTTGTTGAGACGCTTGCCCGTCTGAATGCAATGACCAATGGACAATATAAGAATGAAATAGAACCTTTGCTTACCCGCGGAATTCAATACTTGAGCGAAGATGTGCGCAGGGAATATAAGGAATATGTCGTGAAGCGTGAAAAGACAGATTATATGTCCGGACCGACTCTCCATTTCCTATATCTGCATGCGCTATACCCGATGGAGCTGGATAAGGGCATGAGGGCGATTGAGAATCACTATATAAGTCTGTTGTCAAAATTTCCTGCCCCTGAGGTAATCAATACTGTTTTTGACAAGGCTGTGGCGGTACAGATACTTCATCGTGCGGGAAAGGATGATGCGGCCGGTATTTATATGAAGTCATTGTTGGAATATTCGGTGAAGACAGATGAGACAGGCCGTTATTATGATACTTCCATTGCAAGATACAGTTGGGCCGATTACCGTATTCCGACTCAGGTTATGGTTGTAGAGGCATGCCGGGCTATGGGCGTGGATAAGCATATATGCAATGAGTATCTTCAGTGGATTCTCAGACAGAAGCAGGCTCAGGCCTGGAGTAATGCTTTTAACAGTGTGAATGCTATTTATGCCTTGATACAAGACGGATCTGATAATCTGCTGGAAAATGACACCTGTTCTGTACTGAAGCTTGACGGTAAGGAACTTTCTGTTCCCGATCACCGTTCGGCAACAGGCTATGTGAAGGAAGTTTTTCCAATAGCGGACAAGAAACTCTTACCGTCTGTTTTGGAAGTGAGCAAGCCGGATTCGGGTATGTCATGGGGGTCGGTATATGCTCAGTATCTGGAAAACATAGAAAACGTATCTTCTCACGTGGGATCATTGTCTGTAGAGCGCTGCCTGTATGTCCGTCGTATCAAAGACAATGAAGAGTATTGGCAGGAGGCAGGTCCGGGAATCCGTCTACAGGCGGGCGACCGTATTCTTTCCCGTCTTGTGGTCCACACAGATCGTGATCTTGACTTTGTACAGCTGGAAGACAAGCGTGCCGCCTGTATGGAACCCGGTGTACAGCTTTCAGATTATGTGTGGCAGAACGATGCCGGATATTACAGGGTGATAAAAGACAATGGCGTGCGTTATTTTGCAGATGTGCTCCGTAAGGGCGTTCACATGTTTGATACGGAATATTCAATAACCATGCCGGGTGTATATCGTCATGGCATAGCAACCGTGCAGAGCGCGTATGATGCTTCGCTCAATGCGCATACTTCGGCATCACAGATTACGGTGCAGGAGTGATGATAAAAAAGCACGGTCCTTTCTCTGGAACGTCCTTGATGTTTTTGAGATGCGGACGCGTGCTTTCATAAAAAGAATACGGTTTTTATTCAGTATAAAAACGGATTAACCGTTCGATAGCTCTCTGGCATACCGGACAGAAAGCCGGAGCTTTGTTGATTTTCATACGGCATTCGGGAGTGGGGCGGTATACTCCTTTTGAGCAATAGCCGGCTCCCTCATATACACCCACTTGAGTAAATATTCTGTCTTTGTCGGTAATCGGAGGAGTCGGAACGGGAGTTCCCTGAGGAAGCATGTCTTTCCATTTTGAATCAAAATCCTTCAGTGTGGTAATGTTTTGTTCCCAAGGCTCTACATCGGATGAATACATGTCGGTATATTGGTCATCGTAGTAATATTCATCGGCCAGTCCTCCAAAGCTATGTCCAAACTCGTGTACTACTACAGGTTTGAAATCCGGATGATGGGCTGTGGTAAGCGTGTAGAAATTATAGATACCTCCGCCTCCGTATGTGTCGGTATTGGCAAGTACGACAATATGCTCGTAGGGTATTCCGGCCAGTACATTGTGCAGGTCTTTTACATGTCCGGTTGTTAGATAACGTGCAGAGTAAAAGGTGTCAAAGTTAGAACCGAGTGCGGTACGTTTCCATATTCCCCGCCCGGGTATGCTTACACCGCTATCTTTTGAGGCCGGTGCTATGGCAATGAAGTTGAAGCGGTCTTTCATGTTACAGAACGGAGCATGTGAAAGAATGGCCTGACAGGCTGTCTCTGCATCCTTGTAAAAAAGATCCCTTTCCTGTTCGGTATATCCTTCTGCTACAATGGCTACATCAATGCATTCTTCAGTGTTTCCTCCCTGATGCAGGTATCGTGTGGGAGCTTCTGTTTTATTGAGCCGAAGTATTAGCATATCATTCGGATCAACAATATGGGTTAGCCGCGATGTAATGTTTTGCTTGAAATCGCGCAGACAGATGGTGATTTGTGCCTTTTGTCTGGGGAACGGCAACAGAAACGTATTTTCGAAAGCCTTGCTGATACGGGTGGCTTCTTCTTGTCCTTGCCATTCCTGAAAAAGGGTAGAAAATGAAGTGCGGTATATGGTTTTTCCGCTGGCGAGGTCTTTCATGCAGATTTCTCCGTTTCCGGTGAGAGGCAGTTCAGAAAGGCGATGTCTTCTTCCGGCCCATTGTGGAAATTGTGACAGCTCGTTTACGAATATGGCCTGTTGCCTGGCATTCCCCGCAAAGGTGTAATCAACTCGCAGAGTCCGCTCGGCAAAGTAGGTGCTGAAGTCTTGTGCCGTGGAAAAAGTGATGGTTGTTAGCCACATAGTAAACAAAATAGAGATTCGTTTCATAAAATGGTTAGGAATTAGATTTATATGCGACAAAAATAATGAAATAAATCAGGGGAGAATAAATAAATTGTAAAAAAGTCTTTTTTGCAGCACGCAGAGTCAAGCCGGTGTAGAAATAAATAAACGGAACATCCATGGAAAAATTTGACTTTTAAGCAAAAAGTGAAATTTTTATTTGCATGGGAAGATTAATAATTGTATTTTCGCGTTGAAAACGGGAGTGAATAATTACAAAGTTGAAAAGAATGGCATGAAGTGAAGTTTCCGGGCTTCAGTGATCGGCTGTCATGGATTATAAGATGACTCATTTCACGCATCCGGTGCTGATAATATCTGTAATGCGTTGAGTCCAAAAATTCCTGTGCCATAATACCATGAAGTTGTTTATGGAGCATGGAGGCGTGCGGATGTTGACAATTGACGGGCATAATGCTTGTTTTTTGACGGCAATACAAAACAGCATGCATAATTTCCGTGTAAATGCGGAAAATGTATGATGTCGCTTTACAGGCTGAAACGGATCGTTTGGCTGGCGTTATGGTTGACAGTAACGCGGTGACCGGACTTCGCCAATGTTTTAAGGCGTATGCAGGGATTGCAGATAATTGATTAACTGACGATATTGATTAACTAATTAAAAAAAGAGTATTATGAAAAAGTTTATTTGTACGGTTTGTGGTTATATTTATGAGGGTGATGCAGCTCCTGAAAAGTGTCCGATGTGTAAGGCTCCAGCTTCAAAGTTTAAAGAAATGACTGGAACTTCCTTGGAATTTGCCGCAGAGCATAATATCGGTGTAGCTAAAGGTTGTGATGAGGAAATGATTAAAGACTTGAACGCTCACTTTGCCGGTGAATGTACTGAAGTGGGTATGTATCTGGCTATGAGCCGTCAGGCTGATCGTGAAGGATATCCTGAAATTGCCGAGGCTTTCAAGCGCTATGCATGGGAAGAGGCTGAGCATGCTGCTAAATTTGCTGAATTGCTTGGTGACTGTGTATGGGATACCAAAACAAACCTTGAAAAACGTATGAATGCTGAAAGCGGTGCGTGTGCAGACAAAGCCCGTATTGCCAAACGTGCAAAAGAGCTGAATCTGGATGCCATTCACGATACCGTTCATGAAATGGCTCGTGACGAAGCCCGTCACGGAAAAGGATTTGAAGGACTCTTCAATAGATATTTCAAGAAATAAGTAATTTAACTCCGGGAGGAATACTACGCTTCCAGCCGGTGCTCAGGAGCGGGTTCTTCCCGGCATCCCTGAGAAGTGACGGATACGGACATATTTGTCTATGCCCTGTGTACGTCTCCGTTTATCAAAATCCGGAACCATGTCGCGGTGCATCAGGACATACTTCTCTGAACGGGGTACGGATTGTGACTGCATTTCCATGGTCAGCCCCGTCAGGGAGTTTTGTGTGGATAGATGGCAACGCGGTCAGCTATGACCCTGAGCATGCTCCCAATTCGCAAGACTTTCCGGATATAATGCCCCTCAGTTTCGGCTGCACGGTAATTTCGCACGGAAGATCTGATCCCCACAGTAACATCATAGGCAAACGGCCGGAATTCGTGTCAGACTCCGAAATTGAGGCTGTGGATACAGACACTCCGCTCCGACTTCTGCATAGCCGGACAGCTTTATATCATGACGGGACTGGAAGGCAGGGTACTGCCTGAGTGAAAGCGGGATGCCAGTGTATGGCTGTGATGGTTGACGGGAACTATATGTTTGTCTGCCTCTGTTTTTTGTTGTTGTATTTTTTCCTACATTTGTAAATAAATACGATTGTTAAGATTAAAATATGCCTGTTTTTTATGTTCCTGATATAGATACCCGGCATGAGCTTCTGGAAGAGGAAGCCGCACATTGTATAAGGGTATTGCGCTTGGCAGCGGGTGATGAGATAATGCTTACAGATGGGAAAGGATATTTTTACAAGGCTGAAATAGACTCTGTTTCCGGAAAACGCTGTTCGTTTTCCATTTTGGGGAAAAACAGGCAGGAGGCCTTGTGGAAAGGACATCTTCATCTGGCAATGGCGCCTACAAAGAATATGGATCGCACAGAATGGTTTGTAGAAAAGGCAACGGAAATAGGCATTGATGAGATTTCCTTTTTGAATTGCCGTTTTTCAGAGCGCAAGGAGATAAAGCTTGAGCGTGTCGAGAAAATTGTGATATCGGCGGTCAAGCAGTCATTAAAGGCGCGCAAGCCGTTGATCAATAAAATAATCCCGTTTGAAAAGTTCGTAAAGACGGGTTTCGCTGGTGATAAGTTTATAGCGCATTGCTATTCTGGAGAAAAAAAACTGTTGAAAGATTGTCTGTGCAATACAAAAGATACTTTGGTCTTGATAGGGCCGGAAGGTGATTTTAGTCCTGAAGAAGTGGGCTTGGCATTGGAGAGCGGCTTCAGGCCGGTAAGTCTGGGGCTTTCACGCTTACGTACCGAGACAGCGGCTTTGGTTGCGTGTCATTTAATGAATTTGTTCCATCAAAATTAATATGTTATGATAAGATCTGTTTTCCGGACTCTTTGTCTGGCATCTGCGGCTGTCATAATGGCTGCATGCAATAATCAGGGTGATTATCGCCAGTGCATACCTTCGGATGTCAAGGCCCTGTGTGCAATAGATGTAGCCTCAATTGTAGAAAAAGGAGGATTCAAGGATTTGCTGAAAGACAATACTTCAGTGAATAACCTGTGGAAAATGCTGTCAGAATCGGGTGTTGACTTTCAAGAAAAGGCATATCTGTTTATGACCGGCAAGGAAGATCTTGTTTGTCTTATCCGGTTAGACAGTAAAAGAAAATTTAAGAAATTCTTGAAAAATAAATTTGATATTGTGATAAAGGGTGAACCCTTGATAAAATCGGATGATGGATTTTCATACATGGAAGACGGACATGTAGCGGTAGTTTTTAATGATGATGTGGCCGTCTTGGCAGTGTCACGGTCGGGAGCGACAGGGGAGGCTATGTGCTTGCGCTCGATGAACTGGATGAAGCAAAAACGCGAAGACAGTTTTGTGGCGAGCAAGGATTTTGATATCATAAATAAGGGACAAGGCGACTTTTTTGTATGGGCGGGCATGGATGTTATTCCCGCCCCGTTTAAACTGATCATGCAGACGGGGTTGCCACACGGCGTGTCGTCGGATGATATTCATTATCTGGCCGGTGTCCGTTTTGAGGATGGAAAGGGAATAGCACGTTTGACGGTTATCCCGGCCACCGGGGCTGCTGCCGAAATATATGACAGGCAGGCTGCCATGATGAGACCTATTCAAGGAACATTCTTGCCGGACAAAGACAGTCCGTTATGTTTCTGGCTGGGGCTCTCAATGGATGGCCGTAAAATCTGCAAGCAGCTGGAAGAAAATCCAGAAGCGCGGCAGATGGCGGAAAGGGCGGCTTTTGGATTTAATATCAGAAAACTGATATCTTCAATAAACGGTGATGTGGTTTTGGGAGTAGCCTTGCCTGACTCAGGAAAACAAATCTGTCCTGTTGCCGTTCGTGCCAGACTTGAGAATGATTCCATTCTGGAAGATATGGAAACCATGCAGCAAATGATGACTATGCTTGGAGTAGACCTGAAAAAGTCAGGGAACAGAAAGTATTGCATGAGGCGGGATGGAGTTGATTCTTATTTTGGAGTAGACAAGGAAAATCACTTTTATTATACCAGTGACGAACAGTTGATACAACCGGATACCAAGAACAGTCATCCGGACTGGACTTCTGAAATAGGAAGGAACTGTTTGTATATGAGAATGGATATTGCGCGGTGCATAGATGCATTGCAGCAGATTCCTGATCCGGAATTGCAGGATATTATGCCGGTTTTGAGATTGCTGAATACCATTGTATTTAAATCGGAGAATAATAAGGATTGTACCATTGTCTTGAATGCAATCAGCACGGAAGAAAACTTCCTGAAACAAATTTTGCGTGCATGTATGGCTTGCGTATGGAAACAATCAGACTAATTGATACATTGCCCGATGTTTTTGCCGGGCAGCCGGAGGTAAAGTCGGATGTATGGAACAGGGAGGTTGTGTTTCAAAAAGGGAAGACTTATCTTGTGGAGGCTGCATCGGGAACGGGAAAGACTTCATTATGCAGTTTTATCTACGGATACCGGAATGATTACAAAGGGGATATTTGCTTTGATGATGTCAGTATCAGGCAAATCAGACTGAAAGGCTGGTTGGGAATCAGGAAAGAAAACATAAGTCTCCTGTTTCAGGATTTGCGGCTTTTCAACGAACTGACTGCATGGGAAAATGTAGAAATCAAGAATGCACTGACCTGTTTCAAGACACAGGAAGAGATAGAACGGCTTTTCAGCAGAATGCAGTTGTCCGGCAAACGCCATTGCCTGGCCGGGGAACTGTCGTATGGCCAGCAGCAGAGAGTTGCCTTTATCAGAGCTTTGTGCCAGCCCTATGATTTCATTTTGCTGGATGAGCCTGTAAGCCATCTGGATGAAGAAAACAACCGTATCATGGCTGAAATGCTTCAGGAAGAGGCTGTTAGTAAAGGAGCCGGTATTCTGGTAATGTCTGTCGGAAAGCATTTGTCTTTGGATTATTCTGAATTTATGAGGCTATGAGATTATTATGGAAATTGTTGCGCTGTCATGTCAGTACGGCACAGTCGGCAGGCTTTTTTCTGTCCGGCTGGATTGGATTGACTGTAATTCTGCTCAGTGCCCAGTTTTATTATGACGTGCGTCCTCTGTTTGGAAGAAGTGATTCTTTCTTTAAAAAGCAATATTTCGTAATCTCGAAGCCGGTGAACACTTTAGGTAGTATTCTTGGCAGTAAGGGGACATTCTCATCCGAAGACATACAGGCGATAGCAGAGCAGCCCTTTACGAAAAGTGTCGGAATCTTTTCTTCTTCATTGTATAATGTTTCGATGTCGGCAGGAATGTTCGGTACGAACATGAATGTTCAGACAGAGATGTTTTTTGAGTCAGTTCCCGATGGATACATTGACATTGATTTGTCTGAATGGAAATACCTTCCGGGCAGTAAAGTCATTCCTATTGTCCTTCCTAAAAGCTATTTGAATCTGTATAACTTCGGTTTTGCCCAAAGCCGTAACCTGCCCTGTCTGTCTGAAGGGATATTGTCAATGCTTAGCCTGAAGATTTATATATCGGGTAATGGGAAAAGAGATGTTTTTGAAGGTAAGATTGCAGGTTTTTCCAGCCGTTTGAACACGATACTGGTGCCCGCTACCTTTATGATGTGGGCAAATGATTACTATGCGGCGGGAAAGAAAAGAGAGCCTTCGAGGCTGATTGTTGAAGTTACAAACCCTGCCGATGATGCGATTGTGAAATACATGGATGCGCACCGGTATGAGGTGGAAGACAATGATCTTGAAAGTGGAAAAACGGTCTGGTTCCTGAAAGTCATAGCCGGGATAGTATTTTTTGTGGGATTTGTCATAACCTTGTTGTCATTTTATATATTGATGCTGAGTATTTTTTTAATTTTGCAGAAAAATGCAGGCAAGGTACAAAACCTGATGCTGATGGGCTATTCTCCACAGAAAGTCGCATTGCCCTATGTGGTGCTGGTTTTGTTGTTGAATGTACTGGTGAGTATATTGGCTGTCCTTGTGGCTTGGAATGTGCATCTGGCTTATGTGGAGAAAATAAGACGAATATATCCGTCGTTCGTTGACGGAAGTCTTTTGCCAATGTTCGTCATATTATTGATATTGTTCGTATTTATATCGTTATTCAACATCTTTGTCATACATAGAAAAGTAAGAAGGATTTGGAACGGAAACTTATAAAAACGGATTTACGAGAGTGCAATTCAAACTGTGTCAGATTTTTTGGTAAGATATAGTCCTGCTTTTGGATAAACGTCTGCTTATACATTGACGGAGCCTGAAAGGAAAGAGAGCATGCCGCCATGAACTGACACGGCCCGTACCTGCCGGTAAGAAACCGGAAAGGCTCGCAGAATTGCTCCATGCCCGTGCTCAGCAGTCTCCATAGTCACTATGAGGCATGAAAGGGGCCTTCCCTTGAAAAGGCACCCCTTACAAGCCTTGGTTACCTGTTCCCCTCTATAGTGCCAAGGAAACGCCCCGCCGAGAC
>CAYUIJ010000005.1:0-1648 GCA_964444735.1 uncultured Bacteroides sp.
GATAATACTTTTTCAGGGAAATATTTTCGCAAATCAATTACTTTTTACTATAAATATATTCTCACCGGGAGTATAGTGTGTCAATTCATAATCACCACATCCTTTTCACGTTCTTCAGGTGTAACGATAAGTTTCCTCACTCTGCCGTTTCTGTATTCCAGTTCAACGGTGGTATTGCCGGGGGCATGCAACCTGAAATGCACGTTCCATTCTTTCTTCCATGCAGGCAGCAGATAAATTTTCTCACCTTCGGACTGAAGTAGCATTTCCTGAAGTCCTATCATTCCACTGCCTCCCCGGTTATGGTCGGGAGTCCAGTCATAACCCGGTCCCCAGAAAGCGGGGAAGCGATGCGGACCGTCAGCCAGCTTTTCACTGGTCCACTTGACGGCTTCATCGGTAAGCCCCAGACAGGCTGCCCAGATGTTGTCCTGTTTCCAGCCTTCCGATGTTTTGAACTTCAAGGCATCGGGGTCATAAAGATAGGTATTACGGGCCACCTCCAGCTTGTTCTTGTCGGGCGATGTGACTGTGTACATTCTCCATGGGAAGACAGGATAAAGCTGCGGATTCTCCACATTGTTCACCCGTTCCCACACAATGGCAGGGGCAATCATCTCACGTCCGTTGAGAACACGATGAGGAATCTCCGGTATACGCTTCAGAAACTGTTGCCAACGGGCAACATCATCATCCTTCCTTTTCTCCTTTATCCCGATAAGCGTAGAGGTCACCGTGCGAAGTGCCGCTACCGTAGAAGCAGCATTATAGGCCATCTTATAGGTCTCACAGCCTGAACCGGGATACAATACCAGTTTCCCGTTGCCGTCAAGTTCCTTGTTTCCGCGACGGGAAGCCAGATACCGGTAATGTTCATCAAAGAATGTCAGTGCACTCTCCACCAGCGGCAGATAGGTTTCAATCTCGATATCGGCATAACGGTTAGTCTCAAGAATCATCTGGCAAAACTCCAGCACCGTATCCCACTCGTATTCCAGCCAAGCATTGTATTCCAGTCCCGGATCGAAACCGGCAGGGCGATCTGAACCGTATTCCGCCGGATTGGGGAGTCCGAAGTTCTCAATCTGTTCACAGAAACAACCGCCGGAATGTCCCCAGTAAACCAGACTGCGCAACTCGGCATTATCGAGCATGCGGCGGTAAAAGTCAAATTGTGCGGGCATCATGTCAAAGTCACCGCTTTTCAGCATTCCCCAGTAAACCAGACGCTGGTTCTGTGCCGTCATCGTACCTCCGCCCCATCTGCGATAATCGGGAGTGAATGCCTGATTGGCATCCACATTCACGGGGTCAAACGTAAAAAGTCCGCCATTGAATTTGGTAGGATAGGTTCCATAGGCATTGCAGCCAAGCATGTAGCGGAACAGGGTATAGTTGCGTGCAATGTTCCCGGCATGTCCGGAGTCGGACTTGATAAAGCTTCTTTTCCAGAAATTGTTCCACCACGAACGGGAGTTTTTCCGGTCATTTTTCGTATCAATGGAATACAGTATTTCATTCAGGTTATTCTTCCATGTTTCAATATCCGGTGTCTGCTCCGTATAGAGTGCAACCAGAACTTCATGACTGCGCGAAGGACTTCCGGCACGAAAGTTCCAGCTTTTATAATCGGTTCCGGCATATTCAC
>CAYUIJ010000005.1:1658-8451 GCA_964444735.1 uncultured Bacteroides sp.
ATATTCGCCCTGCGAGGTTCCTGTATAGACAAGATTGTTTCCCGTCAGTTTTCCACCGAAAACCAGATTACCGACAGGGTTCATCATACGGCTTTTCACACCATCCAGTCCCTGCTGGCTGACCGCTTCATCAAAAACGGTCAGTGAGGGGTTATGATGGAAGAAGATAACCTCGCTGCCTGAGGCATAAACAGAATCACGCGTAGTCACGGTATTCTTGGGAACGGTCCACTTGTAGGAACACTGCTGCCCTTCGCCTTTCCGGACAGGGCGGTCCTTATAACGCCAGTTCTCATAAGACAGTTCATAGGTAAAAACTTTATCGGCCGAGAGTTCCAGATGAATCACAGGATTGAACACATCAGCCCACAATTGCATGGTTACTCCTTTCAGACGTACTTCCGTATAGCCATCGGCCAGCTTTAAGGTCTGACGGAACCCGTTACCCGTCAGTGAAGAATCGTTTAGCTTTACACGCACACGTCCCTGCTTCAGTAACGTATTATGCTCATCGAACGTGCCGCTACGGCTGATATAGAAGAGCAAATCACCGTTTTCAACCCATACATTCATACCAATATCCCCTCCTCCACAAGGCATAGATTCGGAAGAATTCTTGCTTTGCGTGTTCCATACATAATCGGCAGGCTGGGCATATAGCCCGGCCGTTGCAGCAATAAGGAACAGTATTGTTAAAATCCTGCGCATGGTTTCTTGATAATTAATAAGGCACAATTCCCCGACAGATATCATGTTTCTATTTCAAAAAAAGATGATGCACCATTGTGTCTGTATATAAAACAATGGAACTTATTCTTATTCCTTGATGGTACGTGTTTCGGGCCAATTGTCAGAACGGAAAGAAGAGACGGGAATCTCTTCACCGAACAGATCTCCATCGGCCCAGTTCTCAAAGGCATAGTGAACAGCTATCGGATGGGATACTTTTTCACTCTTCACGTATACGTGTTTTTGCACAATCCATGCCTTGGCAGGATAGAATATACGGTCTTCACCGGCCACTTTGAAGTTCTTTGATTCGAATACGCCCTTACCGGCAGGCCACATCTTGTTACGGTCGAAAGTAATGATAACGGTATCGTTCTTCACTTCCATACTTTTGTAAACGGGAGGGTCGCATACAAGGCCTTTCACACCGTATGTCTTACACAAAGCCTGCAGACAAAGACGCTCTCCGGCTACACTTTTCTGACGCGGGTGAATGCATGATTCAAGACCGGCATCCATCAGTACGGCCATACCGCAGTTGGGTATCATTGACTCGGCCTTTGCCTGCTGCTCACGCAAATAAGCCGAATTGATAACCTCTTCACCTTTCTTGAAAAGCAACGAATAATCATACGGTGCTATCTGGCAGTAATAGAACGGGAATTCACCCTGTCTCCACTCCGAACGCCATCCTTTCACCATGGTGCTCAACTGGTCGGCATATGTAGAGGAACGGTCATAATTGTCTTCACCCTGATACCAGATAACTCCTTTCATGGTATATCCAATCAGCGGGTGAAGCATCCCGTTATAAAGTACGGTTGCCGTGCGTTGCTCTGAAAGAATTTTCCCGCCTTTGGCCGGTATGGGATATTTATAGTTTTTCATCCACTCGTCTTTTATCCATCCGGGATTCATCCATGCCTCACAGGCAGATCCTCCGTATGCGGCTACAATCAGTCCTACCGGAACATCGAGCACTTTATTGAGCATACGTCCGAAATAATAGGCTGTAGCACTGAATTCACGCACACTTCCTGCACAGGCTTCCTGCCATTTTCCCTTTACGGTATCTTGCGGTGCGGTCTGTGAATTCCGTGCTACCGTAAACAGACGGATATTCGGATTCTTGCTGTAAGCTGCTGCCATATTGGCTCCCTCAACCGGTTGCATTTTAAATCCTTTCATCGGCATTTCCATATTGCTTTGTCCGGAACATACCCACACTTCACCAATCAGTACATTTTTCAGGGTAAGTGCCTTACCATCACTGATAACAATATCATAAGGTCCGCCGGCCGAAGGTGTTTCAACAGCCAGTTTCCATTTTCCAACGGCATCGGCCGTTGCAGTATAGGTTTTTCCGTTCCAACTTGTTTTCACACTCACTTGCTTTTTAGGGAAAGCCCATCCCCATAAATTTGCATTTGCTTTTTGCTGTAACACCATATTGTCGGCAAAGAAAGCAGGAAGTTTAATATCTGCCCTCAACTGAACGACTGTAAATACAATCAATGCTATCAGCATATTTATCCGTTTCATATTGATTAAGTTTTAAAGTTTGTCTTATTTTACTAGTTTCCATTTCAATGGTCCTATCAGACCTGCAGGCATGAGTTCTTTATCGGCACGGCGGTATTTGGCATTTGTCCATATTCCATGGAACGGAGCCTTTCCTGTGTCAGAACCTAACAAGGCATTGGCCCATGTATTCACTACCTCTATTTCGATAGTATTCTTACCCTTTTTCAATAATCCGGTCACTTCGACCTCATGGGGTGCTGTCCATACAATGCCACACTCCTTACCGTTGATACGAACTAGTGCTACATCGTGCAATTCACCCAGCTCAAAATAAATGCGGCTCCCTTTTTCCGATTTCCCCGGATTCCATTTAAACTCCGATTTATATACGGCAGTTCCGGAATAATAACGGATTTGTTCATCGGTTGATTTCGTCCAGTCGGTCAATGCAGTCAACTGGATATTCTTGTTCAACGTATTAAAGTGAAGGTTCCACTCTCTGACTTCAAAAGGCAAGTGCCGGATACTTTGTGCCACAGCCTGCCCTTCGCCATCAATCGGTTTGCGGAATACTACAAACATCGACTGCGCAGCCTCCAGTGAGAGTTTTACTTCAATCCGATTACCATTTTTCTTCCATACCAGAGGTTCTGATATCTCACCAGTCATCGGATTCCACAACTCCGGCTTCATATCTTTAATACGGAATGATGCCATGAATTCCTGTGTTTCGTTCTCTTTCTGATTGGCAATAAAGTAGATATCAGCTTCCTCTCCGCAACGATGAGTCCATGCTACATTTTCGGGAACAATCACATCACGCTCCAGACCGTAATCGGAGAAATCATCATATAAATAAGGCTCACGGATAATCAACACTCCCGACTGATAAAGTTCTTTCAGTTTCTTTTCCACTTCGGGAGAAGATACCCTATTGGGCATCATCTGACGGGTTCCAGGAACAACAAGCACTCTGTATTCCGATCCCCAAGGCATAGTAATCACTCCTTTTGTATTGTCGGCTACAGCCAAGCGCAACAGTGCATCACGGTTAAATGAGTCATAAGCATATCCATGCAAAGGATTCACCCACTTTTCAGGGTAGGCCATATTTGCCGAATAGGTCACTCCTACAGGCATTGTGCGCAACGGTTCACCCACATTGACCAGACGCACCTGCTCGCTAAGCACTCGCTTCTTGCCGAAAATACCCGGAAGCATTGGAACCAGGCGTTCAGGAAGAACTGCGCGACGTGGCATTTCTTCACCAGTAAACACGGCTATATCGGTTACCGCATATCCGTATTGTAACAGTGTCTGACAACGGCGGATATAATCTACCATTCCCTTACCTCCATAATCAAACCATGTATTATCACGCTGGAAGAAGAATCCGATACCATCAAGAGTCATGCCAGGTTTCTTGTCCATATACGGATTATGAGTATTTACATGGAAAAAGAGCTTGTTGAAGCCCAACGCATAATTACGGTCAAGCAAGGCTTTCACTGTAGCGGGCGATTCATCCCAAGTGCCTCTCAATTCGGTAAATCCTTCCGCCTGAATAATGCGCTTTCCGTAAATATGTGCTCCACTGACGGCATCAAGCATATCATTCGGCTTGTCATGTGTAGGGCTGTGCAACCAGAACTCTCCCATTGGCAGGTCTACCGTCTGAAAATGCAGCAATCCGTCACTTACCATAGTTGGTGCCACACATTCGGCAGAGAATTGGCAATCGTATTCTTTGGCGCATTGTGCCAATGTTTCATAGAATACATCTTTCACCAGTTCGGCACATGTCGTGCGCACATCACGCAACACTTGTTCCGACATGGCCGCACTTTCAACTGGAATACCGGCGAACAGCGGCATATAAGGCATCAAATCATATCCTCATATTTTCTTAAAAACCGAAGCGAAATTACGACACCAGGTCTGGCATCCGCAATCCCAACTGTCAAAGTGGATTAATTTCAATAAACGGCGTGCCAAAACCGGTCCGGTTTTTTCAAATACTTTTGCAAACCAGTTATCAAACTGTTTCCTCACAATGTCCGCATCAAACTTGCTGCACTCCAAACCCTTGCCTCCGCCGCCTGTAGCATTCTCATGGCCGGTAGAAGTATGGCTCATACGTAAAATACGCCATTCTCCTTTGGGAAGTACTGTATTAATATATCCATTTTTCAATGATGAGGTCACATCCATGATTTCAGCCAGTCTGATACAATCATCGGCTGTAATCTCATTGTCTGGCGTATCTCTGGCGACTCTCCATACCAGACCGGCTTTTCCTTCCCACTGATTCAACAGCGGAGTGTTACGAAGCACTATTTTCGTTATTTTCAGATTAGGTTTCCACTTGGCTGCATCCATATCTTCACTACCCGGCTCACTGCCTTCAGGAGTCCAATAAAAACGAAAATAACGGGCAGTAGTTCTTGGTATGGAATAAGTAGAGTTTTCATCGGTATTCTGCCACCCTTGACGGGCAGGCTCCAACTGTTTTATCATACGGAAACTTACGCCATCGTCACTGGCCATTACCTTGAGCCGATGAGCTTGATAGTTATTGCCATTCAGTATGATTTCGATATTGTGGCAAGTTATGGGTTTGGAATACTCATATTGAATCCAACACGGTTCAGAAGCACGTATCACTCCCTTTTCATCAATAGTAACCGATTTGTCTTCCTTTGTCTGAATATTGACATTTCCACAGGTTATTTTCGGATTCTCATATATTTCTGTTCCCTTTACAGGAAGCGCATATACCACAATATCTTCGTAATATCCTTCATAACTTTCCGGAACCGGGAGCTTCAAGTTCATAATGGCCCCACCCCGTATGATTGTGTCTGCAAATACCACTTTCTGCATTGATTCTGCAGGAGTTATCCATGGTCCGCCGGCCAAAGCAAAGCCATCACAGATATGCATGCCCAGTTTCAGCCCCAGACGGTCGGCCTGCTCCATACTGTAGCGCACCATCGCCCACCATTCGGGCGAGAGTTGTTCAGCCTTTCCATTAAATTCGGAACCTTGTGACACAGATTTAACAGGCATCAGATAAGCTCCTCCAAGACCAATACGGCTCATAGCCTCCAAATCGGCTTTGATGCCGTCTTTAGTCACCGCACCAAACATCCAATACCAGAAAGTCCAAGGCTTTGCTTCTTCGGATGAAAACTGCGTGAACTGCTTCTCTAAAGGAACGGTTGCATTCTGTGCCGTAGAATTTGCATGCAGACAGGCTAAAAAAGCCATAGTCATTCCGAATTTCGCTAACAGATTATTTTTCATAATAGCTTTATTTAAGTTAGACGTATCCTATAAATGATACGTAACACTAAAGATTTGATAAGTTTATCAATGAACAAACGGCATTATACTGTCCATTGTATATACAAAGTTACAAAAATATCTGCGTTTGAAAAACGGCAAAGAAATTACATTTTTCATAAATAAGCGCACAGATAAATGTAAATTTGTCTGAATCCTGTTTTATTAAAGTATGACATGCAGATATTCAAGAAAAAGGTCGTACATAATCATAGGGCTATGCGCAACCTTTTTCCATTATGCCATTATTTCCATCTGTGTTATTCAAAACTCAAGACAATACGTCCGTTCTGCGTACCGTCTACCCATTTTGCCTGCGATGAAGGGCCGATCAAATCAGTTGCATTTACCTTGTTGCGAACCGGAGGAATCACTTTCATTATAGAAATACCAGTCTTGGGCAAAGTATAGAGAATATGATCACGGCCATCACGCGGCTCATACACTCCGATATAAGAGTCGGGAGTTTCATTCCGAATAGTGATGACACCCTGTTTGGTGTGCAAATTCATCCATGATACGTGTGCAAAGTATCCCTTGAACTCAGGATAAGTGAAGCTTTCACCAGGAACTGGGTCATTGTAGTCATTCTCCCACAATCCGTATTGCGGCCCATGCAAACGGTTCTGCCATACGCGATACGGGCCGTTGCCCAACCATCGTTTGCTTAATATGTTCTCCTCTGGATAATCAAACTTCACACCCATCAGGTCAACAACACCCGAAAAATTATAGGTAAAGTCAAGAGCCGCAGTACCTTCGGCATCAATGGTCCATACAGTCTTGTCCAAGCATCCCAGATTATAGTTGGCAGTAACCACTACACAGTTGTCTTCTTCCTTTACATCAAGCGATACGAACTTGCCATGGTCTTCAAACTCATCATATTGGGTTTTCTTCTTTTCAGCATCCTTGTCATCGTGATTATAGAACTGATCCATAGAGCGATCGGCACGTTTGGCACAAATAAAGCGCGGACCGTTCTTCAGTTCGATTAGCTTGCCGTTGACAGAAACGCCTTTCAATTGTCCGTCATGTTTACTGAAATTGAATACACGTCCGTTGGCCGAAACGGTGAGTGCCTTATCATCCTGCTGATATGAGGGCTTGCCGCCTGTAGTAGCCAAAACAGCTTTCTTTGTCATATAAGTCAACGGATATGACCATGTAAAGAGTTCTTCATCGCATTTGTCAA
>CAYUIJ010000005.1:8461-14024 GCA_964444735.1 uncultured Bacteroides sp.
CCATCAATGCATCGGCTTTCCCTTCAATTCCCGGAATGGATATCGTACCCTTACCATGAGCAGGGATATCGGTACCTTTTACCTCTCCCTGTTTCAGAACTTTCATTTCACCTTTCTCAAATGCACTCGGAAAAACAACCTGTTTCCAGACAAACTTGCAGGTATTGACATTCAGAAAGTCGTAACGGTTTTCTACATTCAGTAATCCGTCAAAGTCTGAACTTATATTCTGATTCATTATCTGAACCGGACACCATACCTGCTTAACTGTCCAGTAACTGCCTTCTTTCTCATGATGGGGGCCAACGATACCATCGGCTCCATAGTTGCCTACGTTATCAATAAAACCGCCCATATCAACACGTTTCACCCCTTCATCGGCCAATACCCAAAGGAATCCTCCGGCACAACGGGGATGCTTGCGCATCATTTTCCAATAGTCATAAAGTCCGGCTCCGTGACCACCGTCATACAAACCGTGCAGGAATTCTGTCGGCATGAAGATATCGGGCAATCGCATGTAGTTCTGGCTCTCTCCGTATGAACGATAGTGCATAGTCTCAAAGCCTCCGAAGTTTCCTTGCGGATGCAGTACGGGACGCAATTGCGGGTCATATTTATGGAACTCACCGTTCAGCTCGTCATTCCATCCTTTTTCGTTACCGTTGCTCCACCAAATTATAGAGGGGTGATTTACGTCACGCTCCACCATCTCGCGAACGAGCTTCTGCCCTACAATGGTTTCATGCTTGCCATGCCATCCTGAAAGCTCACTCATCACATAAAGTCCTAATGAGTCACACGCATCGTAAAATTCAGGGTCGGCCGGATAGTGAGACAGACGGACGGCATTCATATTCATGCTTTTAATGAGAAGCACGTCTTCAATGTTCTTTGCCTTACTCAGTGTACGACCGCTTTCCGGACGGAAGCTGTGACGGTTCACGCCACGGATATTCACTTTCACACCATTGATATACAAACCATCGCTCTCGCGTACTTCAATCGTACGGAAACCGAACTTCTCGCTCATGCGGTGCAAAGTATTTCCTTCGGAATCAAGCAAGGTGAACTCTGCCTTATACAGATTAGGAGTCTCTGCTGTCCACAATGCAGGATTGATGACTTTCATATTCACCAGACACTGATCGCTTCCGGTAACAACAGGTGTTGTACTCTCAGAAACTTTCTTGCCACTGTCATCGTAAATAGCGGTTTTCACTTTGGCGCCGGGTATGGCTATATTCAGATAACAGTTGGTCATGAAAGATCCATCAGCCTTCGCATCAATGGCTGCCTGACGGATATTCATGGCCGGACGTGCCAGCATAAATACGGGACGAATGATTCCGCCAAAGTTCCAATAGTCGGCACGGCGTTCTGCCAAATTCACTCCGGCATTCTCACTTTCCTTGCTGACTGTTACTTCTAATACATTTTTCTTTTTGAAACCGAAGAATACACGGTCACTCACATTGTAAACAAAACGATAGAAACCGCCCTGATGCATCTCACCGGCTTTACGGCCGTTGATAGTTACGCGTGTATCGGTCATGGCAGCCTCGAATACAAGCTCAATCTGCTTGCCGTTCCAAGATTCCGGCAACTCGAATTCATACCTGTACATACCTTTTTCATCGGCTATTCCTTCGGGGAAAGCTTTTCCGTAAAATTTCATTCCATACTGAAAAGTTCCGAAACCCTGACATTCCCAGCAGGAAGGAACACCAATCTTGCTCCACTTGCCTGAGTTATTACCATCGGTACACATGAAATCCCATTCTACCATATCGTCACATCCTGTGCCCGAAAGGTACTTTTTCTCAGTTTCTACTGACGACTGTGCCCACAGGCCTGTTACAAACAGTAACAAGGCAATGCTTAGAATTGTCTTCTTCATATTATAGCTTTAGATTACAAAATTAAATTCATTTTCTCTTGTAAGGCGAAATTCGTATATTCAACGTATATGCCTTTCTCTCAATGGCATATTTCTTCAATACACCCGGTCCGCAACTGCTGTTTCCCAATCCAAGCACAGCAGAGTCTATGTTCAAATATATTGATCCCGAAACTTTCAAGTCACAATCGTGTGATGCATTATAAATATCCATCGTTGAATAGGGGAGTACTGAAGCAGAGAACGTTTTGTCAAGTGCTGTCACCTGAACGCCTGTTCCTTTTCTGTCGGTCAGACGAATCACGGCCACCGACTCAAGATTTCCCGAATCCTGCGGACTGGCATAATGTGTATACTGATCACCGGCTTTAGCACTCCACCATCCGATAGAAGCCGCTCTATAACGGTCAGGATAGGTCTCCATCGGTCCGTATCCATACCATTCTACATTATCAAGTGCCTTGTCGGCCACGAACACACATCCCAGTCTGGGCAGATCAGGCAATTCGCCATGAGGAATATAGGTCTGCTTCAAGTCCATGGTTCCGTCACTGTAGATTGTATAGGTGCTTTCTACCAGAATGGATCCGGATTTATATTTATATTGCTGAACAGTTTTTACCTCAACCTGATTGTCATCAAGCAAACGGCTGGTACATGACACCGCGTCCACTTTCGGACATTCCATACCGTTGTCTTTCCAGTCTTTAGCCAGCCAGTTGCCGAAGCTCTTGTCGTTATCGGTAGGTGCACGAAAAGCCTGGAAATAATTGGCTGAAAGACTGTCTTTGGAATCAAACACAATGCGGTTGCTGTAAATTACCTTTCCCAAGGCTGCTTCCGATTTGATCCACATAAAAGACACGTCTTTGTTTTTCACAATGACGGTATCCAACTGGTCGGTCATTACAAGCTTTGCTTCTCTGCGGATATCTTTCTTTGCCACATCCAATATATTATTGCGCAAGGCAAGCTGTTCGGCAGCCACCTCATGTCCGGCCTGAGCCCAGTCACAATCAGCTTTCAGCGTGAGTGAAATATTTAGACGCACATCGCTCTTGTCCGAACGGATCTTATTCACCTCTTTCGAAAGGTCTATCATGATGTTTTTTGATTCAGCCGGAATGATTGATGGTAATTCGGCCTCACCGGTAGCCACCTTGCCTCCGTTGTCCAAAAGAGTCCATTGGCAATGGTAGGCATCCATTCCCACATGGTGGTTGTGATTGGTCATTTCTACGGCACAAATGCCTGTTTTTTCATCCCAGTTGATCAGTTTCATGTAGACCGGCTGATATACTTTCTTTACTTCCAGATACTTGGGAGTTATCTCACGGTCACACATCACAATGCCGTCCAGACAGAAAGCTTTCAGGTTAGGCTGGTCACCGAAATCACCGCCATATGCCACCTGCTTGCGTCCGTCAGGCAGGGTACGAATAATTCCCTGATCTACCCAGTCCCAGATAAAGCCTCCTAGCATACGGGGGTGACTGTATATCTCATTCCAGTATTCCTGGAAGTTACCCAACGCATTCCCCATAGAATGCGCATATTCACTGGTAAGTACCGGACGTGTATCATTGGTTCGCTGTGCGATAGACAACAGGCGTTCCCAACGTGCATTTTCTGCGCGTTCTTCATCGGTATCCTCTTCTATACCCGGATTCAGGTATTCATCCTGTGTACGGGGATAAAAACGGCTGATTACATCTACAGTATAAGGGTCAGGATTTCCATCTACTCCCTGTGCCCCTTCGTAATGTACGGGGCGCGTAGGGTCAAAATCTTTCAGCCATGCAGATATGGCAGCAAAGTTGGGCCCGTATCCACTCTCGTTACCCATACTCCAGAACACGATGCAAGCATGATTCTTGTCACGCTCGGCCATACGGATGGCACGGTCAAGAAAGGCAGCATGCCAGTCGGAAGTACTGGCCAGTGTACCACGCAATCCGTGTTCTTCAATATCAGCCTCATCCATTACATAGAGTCCGAGCGAATCACACAACTCATAAAAACGCGGATGGTTGGGATAGTGTGCCGTACGCACTGCATTGATGTTTGCCTTCTTCATCAGAAGCACATCCTGAAGCATACGATCTTCGGTCATCACATGAGCCGTATAAGGGTCGTGCTCGTGACGGTTCACACCACGAAAACGGATGGGACGGCCGTTGATCAAGACCAATCCTTGACGTACTTCCACACTGCGAAAACCTACCTTGCTTGCCACTTTCTCCAGACTGTTGCCAGAAGCATCCTGCAAAGTAAGATTTAATGTATAAAGATAGGGAGTTTCGGCAGTCCAGCGATGAGGAGCCTTTATCTCCCCTGAGATGCGTCCCATCTTGCGCGGACCACGTTGCGGATACCACTCATTCATGACGGCCGCCTTATGTTCCAAATCGAGTATCGGCCCGGCCTGTGCCTCACCAGTAAATATCTTTTCACCGTCTTTGTCAAAGAGTTCGGCCACTACCTTGCATCCTTTACCTTTTTCCTGACCGAATACGCTCAACTGAGGGTCAATCTGCAATGTGAAATTCTCGTAGCTCTTGTCGGGAAAGGTACGTACCACGAAGTCACGGATACGGATATCGGGCGTATGAAATAAAGTGACATCGCGATGAATGCCTCCGTAGCGCCAGAAATCCTGGTCTTCAAGATAAGAACCGTCACTATAACGGTATACTTCAACGGCAATCTGATTGGTTCCGGCTTTCAGACAAGATGTGATGTTGAATTCCGAAGGTTCCATGCTGCCCTGACTATATCCCACTTTCTCACCGTTTATCCACACGTAGAAAGCACTCATCACTCCGTCAAAACGAAGGAACGTTTGTCCTCTCTGTTCCCATCCGGCTGGTAATTCAAACGAACGGTGATACTGTCCTACCGGATTCCGCTCATCATATGTGGTATATTTCTGTTTCGGTTCTTTCATCACATACGGAGGATCTATATGAAACACATAACCGGCCGAAGCATAGATAGGGGTACCGTATCCGTTCATTTCCCAATTGGCCGGCACCTGAATGTCATTCCACGAAGTATCGTTGAAATCTGTTTTGTAAAAATCGGTCACGCGGGAATCTGGAGTCTTGGTCCAATTAAACTTCCATACTCCATTGAGCGATATCATACGGTCACCATGACGGTTCCCGTAAGGTATAAAGTATGCACGTGCCGGTTCACGGTTTATTTGGAGTACATGATGATTCTCCCAGTCGTGCTGCTGGGCCTGAGCTCCGAGAAACAATCCCAAAGACAAGGTCAATAAACATTTTAATCGCTTCATTCTTTATCTTGTTATCATTTTTATTCCATTATCAATAATCCTTACATGCACTTTTATCCACACTTGTAAACAATTTCATTTTCTCTATAATAAGAAAGGATTTTTTTATAAATGCACTGTTTATCAGATGATTGTCATAAACCTGTCTGATACTTGCCAATCCTTTATTGCCAGTACACTGAACTTTGGCTGCCAGCGGACCAGATAAGTGAGAACAAATATACATGCTACAAGAGTTTTTTCCTGCTTGTTTCAATTCAGTAAACCGTAAAAATATAATACAATTCGTATATCACTGCACATCAAGGGCATCAAATGAAAGCCCCACAAGATTCTCACCAGAGATGATAACGCTGTAATGA
>CAYUIJ010000005.1:14034-29506 GCA_964444735.1 uncultured Bacteroides sp.
TTGATAAATGTTCCGGTAGTAGTACTTATCATGCGCCATTTTTCCGGAGTTTCCGGGAAAGTAAGTTCATCATCCTTCAAGACAACTCCTTTAGAATCGACAAACTTCAGATTGGCGACAATAGGCTTCTCACTGTCGTTCATATATTTAAAGCGCAAGGCATAAATCTGCGCCAGCCCTGTTGAAATCTTCCACTCAATCTTATTGCCTGTATCTTTTCCCATAAATACACCGGTCTTATCCTTATGTACTTTGATGGCATATTTTCCGGTTACTTTGGCATCTTCAGCCTCATAGGTTATATTGACACGGACATTCTTGTCTTCGGGCAACATTTCCTTTGGAGTTTTTACAAGTACTTCCTTTGTGGCTTCCTCCCAGCTCCATGCATTGTAAGGAAGCGTCACTGGTACTTGCTCAACTTCGGTCGAAGCAATGGCAATGGCGGAGATTACAGCTTGTCCGGCTTTCACTTCCGGAAAGTCAATAACCAGCTTTCCGCCTTTCACATCTACATCAGCCACTTGTTTGAAAGCCCCGTCATGTCCGGCTTCAGCCCATATGTCAAGGTCATCGATAACAGTCCTGCCATTGACTGCCACATCAAATATTCTCAATTCTTCACAATCGGTACAGGCCCCGCCTCCCGTACCATGCCATGGTTCCACAAAATACAATTCAACACGGTATTTTCCATCGGGCACATTGAACTGGTAATTCAGTTTATGACGGCCGAAACGGAAACTCTGGAACAGGTGCCAGTCACGAGTTCCGCGAATGGGGTCGTATGTCACACGCTGGCTGGCCAAATACGGATTCAGCTCCTTGAAATCTTCGGCCCAAGAGTGGGAATAAGAAGTATTGTCGGTGATCCATTTCTGTCCGAACTCATCGGTATAGTCATCACCTCCGCAATTGATGCGATATAGGTAATGATATCCTTCCTTACCTTTCAGAATGGGCTTCACATCTTTGTAAAGACTGTCAAAATGAGGAGCCTCCGGAAGATTGTTCAGCACCACAACATCTTCGGCCACCGGTTTCCCCTGATAATATCCTACCGCATACAACACGTTGTAACGTATATCACATAAAGTCCATACGAAATGCGTTCCTGTCTTTCCTTTCAGCCTGTAACCCAGAAACATATTTTCATTGGCATCATTATACAGACGTACGGAATCACAATTGCTGTATACCTCGATGGTAGCACGATGTCTCTTTGTAAAACGGCCTGGCCATGTATGTGAAACAATATAGACCATAGGATCTTTCTTCGGGCTGACATAATTGGCACGATACATATAATATACATCCAGAGGCTCTTCCCACGGAGTAACCAATCCTTTATAATTAAACGGGCCGACTTTGTCAATTTTTCGATAAGCTTCATCAGGCTGGCGGCGTCCAGGATTGTCATGACTGCTGTATATCCACTGGAAATGTCCGCATACACTGTCTTTGGCTTCTTCTGCCAAGCGTATTTTCACTTCCATCAGGTGGCACATGTATTCTTCACTCCACACATTGTCAGTGCTTTCTGTTCCGGGTTCCGTATGCAAATCAATGCTTCTCCATCCTCCATACTCACCGTTAAGCAATTGATTTTTCTGAGAAAGTTCCTTATCGTAGGCAAAAACATCGCCACCATAAGTACCACTCCAGTTCTGTATCACATTCCAGTCTGTTCCGTCACCTCCGTTACAAGTAGTTATGATACGCATATTCTGCGCTGTAGGATCCATCTCCCGGATAATATCACAACATTCTTCGGCAAACTCCTTTGGCAGGGTACTTTCATTTTGCAATCCCCACATTACCACCGAAGGCGAGTTGCGACGTTCTTTCACCCAACGGCGGAGCATGGTCTTGAAGTTTTCACGGAATTCCGGTGTATCATACCAAATATGAGCCGACAACTGGGGCCAGAACAAGATACCTTCCTTATCCCAATATTTCTGATATTCCAGATTATGAGGCTGGTGAGCATCACGGAATGCATTGAATCCGGCATTCTTTATCTGCTTTACACGAGCCCGAACCTGCTCTTTGCTGAAAGCATGACTTTGGCCAAACTGATGCTCATACTCACAAACCCCGTTAATAAATACGGGTTTCCCGTTCAAGAAGAATCGCCCGTCTCCGTCATTGCGTTTCACCGGCCAGCTTATAGTCCGGAATCCGAAAGGGGTGGAGATTTCATCGGTTGTAGTTGCTCCACGCTTAACCATTGTAGTCAGATTATAAAGATACGGGTGATCCGTACTCCATAATACAGGATTTTCTATGGCTGTTTCCTGCCGGACTGCTTTTGTTTCTCCAGGCTGTAAAATAACTTCAACCGGCAAGCGAAAGACTTTGGCTCCATCGGCATTGTCTAATTTATTAACAAGTTCAATGGTCTGTTCCTCCCCGCTGTAATTCGTTATTTCTGTCTCGATATATACTTTCTTTATGGCATCGTCATGCCAAATATGCACACCAAAAGGATCTATACGGATTTCATCGGTTATCTCAAGTACTACCGGACGGTAAATTCCAAAGGGCTGCGACCCCTCACTGAATCCCCATTCGGAAGAACATCCGCCACACACCCAAGGCATGTCGGCTATCATTTCGGGATGCTCGGCTGTAACTTCCAATACATTATCGGTAGCAATGACATCGGTCACATCCAAAGTTAATGTTGTACGGCCTATAGGATGATGCCCTAAGTCTTTCCCGTTTAACTTGATAATGGCATATGTACCTACACCTTCAAAACGCAGGAAATAACGTTTTTCAGGATCTACCTGATTTAATTTGAATTCTTTGCGATATCCGGCTGTACCATGCAGGTTTCCATGGGTCAACTGACGGTATCCATAATAATCATCCCAGTTATGCGGAAGGTTTACCTGTTGCTTATGCGTTTCAGGATCACTTTTAGTTATCAGCCATGTTGTCCAGTCTTTGTCTAGATTGACAAGTGTTCTGCGGTCTTTGCTATCCGGCTCGGGAAAACGTATTTTCGAACGTCCCATCGGTTTGCTGGTGGCAACTGCAATACCGCGCTGTTCGTCATTGTTAACGGCACAATAAAAGTGATATACTACCCCGTCATGCTTTATTACATAACTTTTATGAGCAAACATTTCATCATAGGGCTTGGTTGGATATATAAGGTCGTCTCCCTGCCAGTCATCCCATGTCACCATGTCATAACTGCAGGCAAATGTATTGAATGCTTTATAAGGCCTGTTGGGATTGAATGCCGAAAAATAAAACATCACATACACATCGCCCATTTTCTGAATCTGTGCATCGCCGGTTATTGTTCCTTGTGCCTCATGAGTAAAGACTGGATTGCCTTCGAAACGTTTCCATTTTTTCATATTTTTTGATAATGCAATACCGATGCGCTCTCCCTTTATCTTGGTTTCCGGATTGATACCTCCTGCATTGTAATACATCACAAAAGGCGATCCCAATGTTTCGCTCTTATCCCAATACACGGTACTTTTATATTGGGTAAGATTCTCCCACCATTGCACGTCCTTATCATTGATTGAAAGGATTGGTTCTTTTGCAGATTCCCACTCATGTGCCACAACAGGGTTCTGCGTGGTCCATGCAAGCCCCACAAACAAAGGCTTTTCAACAGCCTCATATCCACGTCCTTCTCCACCGATATAAGTCATCCACGCACGTTCCTTATAACGCTGCAATTCGTAGCTGCCTCCCCATTCCATGTCAATTAATCCCGGGAAGCCCCCACGTTGATTTGCATCCCATGTTCCATTTCGATAAGAAAGGATACGACCAAGAGTGTGCCATTCAAGCAAATTGTCACTTTCGGCCAACCAAGTTTCATATCCACGTCCGTCCTTAGCTCCTTTACCATTATAAAGGACATAAGTCATATACCATTTATTACCTTCATGGAAAACAGTCGGACAGTCTATTTTCTCACTGTTGGTTGAAGGAGCCATTACCAAACCGTATTTGTAAGGAGTCTTAGCCTCTTCATAGACTTGCGACATACGCTCTTGTGAAACATGGCACTGTGCCTGCATATTCCATCCGCACAACACTGTCAGCAGCATTACCAGTAACGATTGTTTTTTCATTCTTTTTCTATTTCAAATTACCCGGCTGAAAAACACATAAACGCGACATCATAATATGAGCAGATGAAAACAACTCATGCGATATTGTGCTTATGACTTAATAATATTATGTAATTTTATCATTCCCAATTAGTCCATATATCAATAAAAAAGCCAGTCCATTGCATCATCTGTTCCATTCAACGCTGCATTTCTGGGGCTAATCTTGGAGTCAGTAAAACCCAAAACCAATGTAAACCCTTTGGGCAGCAGCAATGAATGCTTACCAGCCTCAAAATGATATGCATGAATATCGGCCAAAGGCATCTTATCCAAGTGAATCGCATTCGTTAATACCGGTTCGGCCTGACCATAATCATTAGCCGAAGCATCTGATTCCAACTTGGGAGCTTTAGCATACTTCTTCTGGTCATCCTTGAAGTAACCGACCAGCAGCTGTACAGGGTCTGTGCACTCAAACTCTATCTTTGTTCCTCTTTCACGCTGAATAGCTCCATCCAGACAATAAGCAGTCAGTCCTTTAAGCTCAGAAGCCAGATCCTCCACTTTATTATCCGGCAGATTACTCATCAGCAATACTCCCTTGGCCAACTTAACCGGTTTCATCCGGCCATTTAATTTGACTGTCGCTGGCTTCAAAGGTTCAATACTTGCATTCTGATCTCTCACTTTCCCAGCTGCTTTGTCTTTCAATGTTTGCAGATTAGCCCTGAAGTTGGCCAACTCTTTTTCATAATGTACCAGCATTTCTTCCCATGTCTTGTTCTTTCCGTCATCGCCCCCGATTGGTATTCTGCGCTGGCTGGTCTGCATGCTGTTCGCATAGAGATAATGGTCTTTTGTCAGTTCCACGAGTTTGCGATAGTGCTCAAGACCTTTTTCCAATAGCGGAGTGACCTTGTCCAAATAATTTAAATCCTTACTCCACTGATAATTCAGTACCTGCTCTGCGGCCTTTACCTTATAGTTGAATGCATAGGCAAACTCACGGTAACAATGCATATCATTAATCAGACGGCCCATTTCTTCGGCATTCCTGGTTGCCTTTCCTTTCAGCTTGTCAATAGCTTCAACAGCTTTGTCACCATGTTCACAGCATTGATCAACAACATCCAAAGGAAGTTCACCTACATGAGGCTGTTTTTTCCATTCCTTTTCAACATACTCAATCAGTTTCTCGCCTTCTGGTCCGCAACTTTCATAAAATCCCGGATAAATAGTATATTTATAGGGATTTACAAGCTGGCTTACAAACATTCCCAGCAGCAAAGTCTGGCGGTTACCCTCTGTTATTCCAAAACGGCGCAACAATTTCGGAGCAATTTCACCCGATTCCTCATAAGCCACACGAATGAAACCGGCATCTTCGTCAGACAAACCGTAAAAATCAGCAAACTCACGATTCCAGTACTTGATCTCATCATTACGGTCACGGTTGCATTTCCATGCATAACGTCCCCAAATCTTATACCATGCCCAATCACGGTACAATTGTTCCTCACGCTGTCCGTCAGGCAATTTGTCGGCAGTATACGGGTATTCCCAATATGATGCCTGAGGATACAAATGCAAAGCGTTAGCCCCATGTACAGAGTGCATAGCCTTTACTACTTTCTGAACAAAATCCGGAGAACTCCAACGGAACGGTTCCAAATTGGCAAGAATGTGCACGTTCTCAATGTGAGTAGAACTCAAAGAACTCAAATCACGGTGAACCTTTGCCCATGGTCCTCTTGGCTCATAAGTGGTAAGTGATTCACCGTTGTATTTATGCATAGTATACAGATTCTTGTAAACAGGAAGAGCTGCATCCATCACCATCTGGCAGTTAGTGTCATGTGCGCGCACCAAAATAGGTGGCTCATCGGTACGTCCCAAAGCTTTTAATCCATCTTTTACACCGGGAATAATCGTCTTGATAAACCAATTCACGTCATCCTCATAAGTATCCATTGCCTCTCCCAGACATACCAGCAGTCCTACATTCGGATATTTTTCTATGAAAGCAGCAATACTCTTACGTGTATAATCGCTCAATAACGAAGTAATGGGACGGTTACGATCTTGTGTCTTTATACCATAATGCTCGGCGAACGGCTTTGAGACCAAAATGTTATAGAACATCTGAATAACAAAAATTCCGCGTTTGTCTGCTTCTTCGGTCAAGAAAGCATATATTTCCTCATTCTTCTTGAATGTTTCATCATCTACCTCTACCGCAAAAGGATAATCTTTCAATTTAACCAACGATGCGAAAGGATGTCCGTTCCACAGATAAAGAGAGTTCATGCGGTTGTCTACCAGCATGTCCAGATATTCTATCCATCTTTCCTTGTCATAGAACCATGGAAAGTTTTCAGGAGTATAAGGATATTCATAAACATGGTATCCCGGAAGAATCGTTGTTTTCTGAATGCCGATACAAGAACCTCTCAACACCATTTCCGGTGCATCGGTCAGTTCTGCAGGTGCCTCAAGCTTTCCTTGGTTCTGCAAATTATCAGTAAGATAACAGGTTCCGTATATTACGCCACTTGCGTCATTACCACATACAGAAATAACGTTTTTTTCAGTTTTAATGGTATATCCTTCTTTCTTCAAACCGTCTTCTTTACTGACAGACAACGCTATAATCTTATTTGAAGATCCCTTTTCAGGCATTTGTTGTGCAATCTCCGCGCAATAACCATATTGATTCAGAATCTTCTCCAAACGCTCTCCGGCGTATTGCACCCGGCTGTTTGCGTCCGGCGGCACCACAATTGCAACTTTCCCTTTGCTGCACGCGACTGCAATAACCGACAACAGTAAAATGAAAACAGATTTGTATAGCGTCATCTTGATCAAACATTATATTTCACTACAACTTCATCTTTCGTATCTATCCACAAGCGATATTTTCCTGCACCTAACTCCTCTGCATTTCCAACAGAAACCTGCGGAGTCTGTCGTGAAGTTATGTGCAGATATCCTTTTCCTTCGGTTGCCTTTATTTTTATCTGGCTACGATCCATATATACTTGTATTTCTCCGTTAGGGGTAGGAACGCTTCCTTCCATCCATTCCAATCCGCCCAAAACCGGAGATACGGCAAACTCCTGATATCCTTCTTTTACAGGACGAACGCCCAGATAATATTTGCCCAACAAATAAATTGGACTGGCTCCCCAGGCATGACATAGGCTCTTTCCGTACGGACGTCCATACATAGCGAGATGCTGTGTGCCTTTTTCTTTCGGATTGTATTTTTCCCAGAAAGAAGTAGCACCTTCACGAAGCATTCCGCCCCAATATGCCTTCATTTCCTTTAACACCTCGGCCTGTTCACCCATAGCGCAGAGTGCCTCCAACTCATAAAAACGCATATACGGGGTCGTTATCTTCAGCACTTCATCGTTCAACAAAACCGAACGCTTGATTTCTTCTTTCTGTTCGTCTGACAGGTAATTGAATAATACGGCAAACATATTGGCATAACGGGTAACATTTTCACTCTGCTTCCCGTCAATACGATTATGTACCAATGCTTTTTTGGCAGCATTCCAAAAAGCTGGCATCAATCGGGCATGCAAACCGGAAGCCAATGTCTCGTATTTCTTTGTATCATCAGCATTTCCAGCCAATTCTGCACAAAGCGCCATTGTCTCAAGACTTTTACAGAGCAACACCTGTTCAAAAGACAATTCTCCATGCTTATCCAAATAACCATCTGCCCAATCAACGAATACCCAGTCTCCGGTCAGTCCCTCAACCATACCATTGGCATTGGTACGTCCCAGCACATAGTCCGTCATTGTCTGCATGCGAGGATATATCTGAGTAACAAAATGCTTGTCGCCGGTATACATATAATAGTCATAAATACTCATGAACCAGAAAAACGTATAGTCCATAATGGTGTTTGAATGACTGGTCACCGGATCTTTTCCACGAAGCAGCCAAATGGTACGTTTCACGCATTCGCTATTGAAGAAGAGATAATAATTCATCAGATAACTCTGATTGGCATCTCCACTCCATACCCAGCGGTCACGCTTTATTCCGTCAATAAAGAATTCTCTTGTAGTCAGGTGCATGGTGTAGGCACTGATATCCCAGATTCTGTTCAGTTCGTCATCATTGCATTTGAAACTTCCTCTGTAGTCTGCCGGAAGGAATTCATATTGCATGCTTACATCTCCAAACTGTACACCGGCATCCTTTGTAACATATACATAACGGAAAGCCTTACTGTTTCCCAATGTATAATTGCCAGAAATTTGCAATGTTTCATTGACAGACAAATCTGTTACCCGATTACTTTCAACCTGCAAATGATCTAATGTCTCACAATACTCTATATTGGTAGCCTCTTCAGAACTCTCACCATAATAAATATTCACATGTCCGCAACCAGAAAGATTTTCCAGCACCACATAGCCGAATGTTTCCTTGCCAAAATCATATAACATGCCTTCTTTTGCCTTTTCCTTTCCGACAGTCTGCTGGGCTACACGGCTCAGTTTAAACAAAGACGGACGCTGAGACGGTTCATTGAAATTCCAGCAGGCTGCATCCATATATACGGTAGCCGATGTGTCACTGGTCTTTCCGCTTTCGTCAATCCATTCCTTATCCTCATAGGTAACTTTCCATGAATCATCTGTATAGACAGTTTTACCTTTTATATACAGACAAGGAGGAGTTGCCTGATTCCATATCTTGATATTCAAACTGTGTTTCCCTGCAGGGAGCTGAAAATATTCAGGCATACCAAACTGCAGCTTTCCGTCAAGCTTCACATTATACTTTCCTTCTGCAGCTATAAAAATCTCTTCCGGATCAGCCAAATCAAGTTTTTTACTGAATTCTACTGTTACATAATGGCTGTCCATCTTCCAGAAAGGAGGGAAAAACGATCCCCTTTCCGTGCGGCGATTGTTAATCTGATTACCCAGCCAGATTTCATAATAGCCAGGATACCAAATACACGTGGCCTTAGTTGTCATCTCCATATCTTTCTTTTGTTATTTGTTCCAATGATTTACCACGGGTTTGCGGAGTCCATATTGTCCCCACTACAAGCGATACCAACAGAAGAGCAATCATAATATAAGCCGCACGAAGGAATCCTTCACCATTCTCTCCGTAGATGTATACGAAGCAAAGGCCCCATATAGCTGACACGCCTCTCACAACAAAGAACATAACGCCCTGAGCTGCAGCTCTATACTTGGCAGGGAACAACTCTGATGCCCACAAAGCATAAAAAGCCTGTACGGAAATTCCAGCCTGAATAGCCCATAAAAGCGTAAAGAACAACAATCCTGAAATGCTGCGAATACCAATTGTTACAATGATAAACCATGCAATGACACCCATACCTACACCAAAGCAATAAAGCCAGCGCTGATTTACCTTGTCAACAATCACAGAAAACACCAAAGTGGCAAATATGATAATAATCCACTGAGCTGCCGACAACATGTTAGCCTGTACATTTGAAAGGTGTCCGGCCGTTTCATAAATATGCTGCTGAAAGAATCCCATAACTGAGCTGACGAGGTTCCATGTAAGATAGATACCTGCCAGGAATATCATGGTGCGTATGTTTATCTTATTAGTCAGCAATGTGCCAAAAGAAGAGAATGTGCCAGTCTTTTCCGGCAGAACCTCAGCTGATTTTGCAGCTTTCCACTCTTCTGATTCGTTTAAGCGGCGTTGTAACATCCAGGCAATGAATGCGACAATAAACAAAGAGGCGAAAACAATACGGCTGCTGAACACATTCAGAGCACCGCCTTCAACTGTTCCTCCGGTTACTGTCTCGGCACACCATCTTACCCACTCAAATAAAACGCCTCTGGTTCCATCACCGGTAGGAGGAGCCAGCAACATGCCAAGAATCAGAATAATGGTGGGGCCTATGCCCCACGCCATCTGCGAAATACCGATATTACGTCCACGGTTTCCGACTTCCGAGTTCTCTGAAATATATGTCCACGATGCCGGCACGCCCACACCCACAGAAATACCGGTTATTAAAAAGCCGGCCAGCAGCATAGGAAAGTTTACAGCAAGCATAATGATTGCCACTCCCAGCATATATACCAGCATATTGTATGTATAAATAACCTTGCGGCCATACTTGTCGGCCAGGAATCCGCCTACAATGGCTCCGATAGCGGCTCCAAGACAGTTTGCACTGATTGCGTTAAGCCAGCCAAGATCTCCTTCCGTCAATTCGAGATAATTTTGCCACAGAGTCAATCCGCTGGCTCCGGCAACAATCGCACCCGCATCCAGATAGTTTGTCAGTGATACGGCTATTGTGCTTTTCAAACTTCCTTTTCGGTTTTCCATACTGTTAAACTTATTTAGCTTTGTTTTATCGAATTTCATTTAATACCAAATTTTATCTCTCCTTATTTATTATTCCAGCTTTTACCTTAATGCTATCATTTACCATCGGTCCGTTATTTTCCCATACATTTCCCGGCCCGTTGGCATTTTTCAGAAATTTTTCCCCTTCAGTCCAGTTGTCTTTTACCGTTATGAAAGAAGATCCCTCGTCTGTATAAAGATAGAACCAATGATTGGGATCATGTGCATATCCCGGTTTGTAAATGCTGTGTACCACATTCTCTATTACATAGCTCTTAGGCTGTGCTCCCAATGTATAAATACCGGCAGTGTCATACATATGCTTGGCATAATGATGTATCAGGTTTGCACGTACCACATTGTTGCGCATGCAGTTTACGCTTTGCGTCCATCCCCATCCCAGACTGATACCCGTATAAGAGACTTCACTGATTTCATTATGTTCAATCGTTATGTCGGCTGCATAACCTGCACAAATAGCCACGCATCCCCAATCTTCATTTGCCACATCGGTAAACAACGAGTTGCGGATGATCTGGTGAGTGCATAACTCGCGGTTGTCATACGGGTCATAAGGCTGATGCGTTTCGTGTGCTTCCGGTGAAAAACTTCCTATTACGACTCCGTTTCCGGCGATATCCCTGAACAGACAGCCGTCTACTGTTCCGCCTTTCGTGCCTTCTACATAATCCAGTCCCGTAGATCCCAGATGCTCGAAATTACAATTCTGAAAATCTATATTCCGTGCATAGCGTACTTGTATGGCTGTTCCCGGACGTCCGATCCATCCTTGATTATCCAGCTTATGATTGTTGTAGTTTCGTATCATCTCAGGATTTATGCGATATCCATCAATCAAATACATTCCGGCCTGCAAGGGCACATGTCCCGTCAGAGACGGACGCATCCATGTAGCATAGTTGAAACTGATATTCTTGAACTGAATGTTCCTTACGGGATTGTCAATGGTTCCCAATACGCGGACCAAAGTTTCAACAGCGGGAACCACAGCTTCTGCCGACTGCATATTTTCACTTTCGCGAGGGTAATAATACAGTTTACGGGTATTGATATCGTGATACCATTCTCCCGGACGATCCAGAAGTTCTTTTGCATTGGTCAGATAAAAGGCAGAATTATGTCCGTCTGTAGTCACCATCGGACGCGGCCACGGATGCTCAAACTGAATCCGGCTCTCGGGATCGTGGAAACGTACTCCGGCAGAATCGCCCTGTATCTCGACAGACTTGATTCTCAGATTGGCTACACACCACATTTCATGAAGTACCATTTCGGCATAAGGAGATTTTATTATCTTCCTGACAGCCTCTGCCGGAACCCATAATATACGGTTTTTATTGTCTACACTGCGTATGCGGTACATCTTTTCGAAATCTTCCACATCGCGGGCTTTTACTGCCTTGTTCCCATTAATCCACAACTGGCGGAAATCAAGCGGATGTCCGTTAAACAAAGGGACATCGGCTACCCACAGCTTTCCCTGTTTCTTCCATCCGGTAATCTGAACGCCACCACTAACTGAGGCACCGTCTTCACCCATAATCACAGTGGGAGATGCAGACGTGCCACTATCTTCCGGACGCACAAAAAGAGGCTCATAGATATTATGCACCCCCTTTTCCAAATGTATTGTGATTCTTTCTTTTTTACCATGGTCATTCAGACGACGCAACTCACGCGCCTGACGCAAAGCCGCATTCAACGTCGCTTTGGGAGAATTTTTGGATCCATCGCCACTGTCACTTCCTGAAGGCGAGACCCAAATGTCTGTTGCCGACAAGCTGATGCTTGCCGACAACATTATGATTGATAGTAAACTTTTCATAGACTTTTGAATAAAAACAGAAAGGCAAGTCCTTGGTTACTTAGCCAGCGGCATCCATACGGTCATTTCTGATTTCTCACGGTTACCCCATGCGAAATACGGAATCAGCTGAATCTTTACTTTCTTGGTAGCCGGGCTTACTTCACGATACAGCACATTATTCCATGAAGTCTCATCCGTCAGGCGTGCTTCACCTTCCAATGCCACCATCTTGCTCCCGTCTATTGTAATATCCTTGGCAGTAAACTGAATGTCTGCCGGAATCAGGACATCGTCAATACGTTTGCCATCGGCCACATCAATACCTTCGAGACAATATACCAGCGGACCGCGTTTTACAACTACCTGATTACGGGTTTCTTCGACCAGCGGATTTGATTCCATCAGTCTCACGCGCATTTCCATGTCAAGCTCTACCACATCTCCTTTCTTCCATATACGTTTTACAGTGGCATAGGTATTGGCTTCCATTGCCAGATTAACTGGAGTCCCGTTTACTTTGACCGTAGCATTGTCACACCATTCGGGAATGCGCAGGTTCAACGCCATTTCTTCTTTCTTGGGAACCGTATTGAAAGTAAGAATCACTTTTCCATCATATGGATAACCGGTTACCTGCGACACCTCCAGCTTATTCTTTCCCATGGCTGTCTTCAGTTCGCTTTGTCCGTACAGATTACACCACAAGGCGTTGTCGCTCACCGTATAGGCATAATTCTGCGCCTCGCATATAGTACGCAAGGTGTTGGGAGGGCAGCAGAAACAACTTATATATTCCTGACGTTCTTTCGGCCAACGCAACGTATAAGGGAAATCATCGCTTATGCGCAACGGATTGGTGTAGAAATAGCGTTTCCCGTCAAGGCTCACGCCACTGAGCACGCTGTTATACAATGCCGTTTCAACGATACCGGCATATTTGGCATCGCCCGTAGTCTCAAGCATGCGCCAGTTGAAAAGCATGTTGCCGATATTGGCACAAGTTTCATTGTGCGCCGTGCTGTTAGGCAACTGATAAGCACGCCCATAACTCTGATGCACTTTCTGAATGCTGTCCGGTTCATAACAGGTACCATCGGGTGAAGTTCCGTCATACAAAGCCCCGCATGCACCAGTCACATACATTTTACGGTTTACTATGTCATCCCAGATACTGGTCAGATTCCTCATCAGCTGTTCTTCACCGGTTTCTGCATAAACATCGGCAACACCGGCATACAGATAATTGGCACGTACGGCATGCCCCGTTGCATTATATTGTTCACGGAATGGGATGCGGTCTTGATTGTCATCCGTTCCGTTCTCAACCATTCCGCGTATATTTATCAGGTTCTTCGATAATTCAAGATAACGTGGATTTCCGGTAGCACGATACATTTCAACAACACCCATATAGTGAGACGGGCAGATGGCGTTGCGCGCCAGCTCGGCAGAAGCGGTCTCATAAAAACGGCAAAGGAAATCGGTTGCCTTGATTGCCGCATCAAACAAAGTGCGTTTGCCAGTTGCACGATAATGCACGATACCGGCCATCATCAGATGTCCCAAATTATAAGTCTCAAAATTCAAACGATTGGCAAAAGCCCCCTTTTCATCTTCCGTGCCGACTTTTGTACCGATAACCGTCTGTTCACGATGTCCGCTATGCGAATCAGTCCCTCTGTTCCTTTCGTCAATGATTACCGGAGTATGGATGTATCCATCGGCGCGCTGCGCCTTTACTACCTGTTCAATGAACTTGTCCATCAAAGCATCGAGCTTCGGGTCTTTATTTACGGCATATACGGCGGCTACAGCCTCCAGCCATTTATACATGTCACCATCGTGGAACGGCGGTCCCCAGTGCTCGCCATCACAAGTTCCTGCCGCGATTTCAAAATTACGGAATCCATGTGATATATCCGGATTGTTCCACGTGTTCCACATGCTTTGCAAAGAAGTATTGCTGTATACATCAAAGCGTTCTCCCCAAAATCCGCCAGTCCATCTGACAGCACCCAGCGGAGTATTGGTCATTCTGGAATATTTGCTGTTTGCCATATCAATCAGTCCGCCAGACTGCGCATTTGCAGTTCCGACAAGGCATGTAGCCAAAACAAAGGCTGAAAAGAATCTTTTTATCATAGTATTATTAGCATTAGTCTTCAGATTAACGTACAAATATATAACAAAATAAATAGATTTTAGCGTCCCAAAAGAAAAGTTTTTAAGGTTTTCAACATTTTCATATTTCAAAGGCAATCGTCTGCTCGATGCGGGTGTGCATGCCGGGGGTATCCCCGGCCAAAATAAATACACGCCCTCTGATGGAATTAACGGGTCACTTTACAGATATCCTTTTGTCTGTTCCAGCCTGCAATTTGTGATAAAATATCGGCAAATACAAGGAACAGCCGTTATTGATTCCTCCGGTGCGTTCGTTCATATCCCGGTTTTTAGAATAAAACAATCGTCAACAAACTTTATTAAAAAAAGAAAATTTTCTTTGCAGCTATGCAAATTTAGCTGTAACTTTGCTTCAAGTCGTCAATATGGCGCGTATATTATAAATTAACATTAATTAGTACTATGAATAACCTTATGATAGGCATTCCAGAGCTGACTTTGAAGTGCGAACAAATCAGAAAACGCCTCGTAGAGGTAGTGTATAAAGCAAAAGCCGGCCATATCGGTGGGGGATTATCTTCATTGAACGTATTGACAGCATTGTATTTCCGCATCATGAATATAGATCCTCAAAATCCTAAAATGGAAAACAGAGATCGTTTCATTATGAGCAAAGGACATTGCGTTGAGGCACTCTATTCTGTACTGGAAGCAAAAGGATTTATTCCTAAAGAATTAACAGACACATACGGCGAATATCTATCAATACTTGCAGGCCATCCGACTATTGAAGTGCCCGGCATAGAATTCAATAGCGGGGCTCTCGGACACGGCCTTTCCATCGGTGTAGGATGTGCCATAGCCGCAAAAATGGATAAAAAATCTTATCGCACTTATGTCCTTATGGGAGATGGCGAACAAGGCGAAGGTTCCATATACGAAGCAGCCATGGCCGGAAGCAATTATAAACTGGACAACCTGGTCGCACTGATAGACCGTAACGGGCTTCAAATTAGTGATACTACTGAAAAGGTAATGAAAATAGAAC
>CAYUIJ010000005.1:29516-55156 GCA_964444735.1 uncultured Bacteroides sp.
GAACCAATACGCGATCGCTGGGAAGCTTTCGGATGGGATGTCTATGATATTGACGGCAACGACATGAAAGAAATTGTCGGCACACTTGAAAATATTGGCTATAACAACGGGAAACCACATCTTGTCATATTAAGAACCACTAAAGGATTCCACGTTTCACTGATGGAAAATATTCTAAAGTGGCACCATGGGGTACCTTCTGGCGAAGAATATGCCCGAGCCATAACCGAGATTGAAAACCGAATAGAAGAACTTAAAAAAATGTGTTGACATGGAAACAAAAAGTGTTGCTTGCCGTAAAAGCTTTACTGACGCATTGACAGAACTTGGAAAGAAAGATAAAAATATAGTTGCCGTCACAACAGACGCAAGAGGTTCTGTTACATTAACGGATTTCGCGAAAGAACTGCCCGGCCAGTTTGTAGAGTGCGGCATTGCAGAACAGAATGCCGTAGGTATTTCCGCAGGATTGGCATCATGCGGAAAGAAAGTGTTTGTATGCGGGCCGGCATGTTTCTATGTAGCCAGAAGTCTGGAACAAGTCAAAGTGGATATTGCATATTCTAATCAGCCAGTAAAGATATTCGGAGTAAGCGGCGGCGTTGCTTACGGAGCCTTAGGAGCTACCCACCATAGTCTTCATGACATTGCGGCATTACGTACATTTCCGGGAATGCAAATCGTATTGCCCAGTGACGCGCGCCAAACCCGGAAACTGGCGGAACAGCTCGTTGACTATCCGCATCCCGTATACGTGCGTGTAGGCCGTAATGCCGTTCCCGATGTATATGAGAATGACAATTTTGATTACCAGATTGGAAAATCTATTCGGTTACAAGACGGAAAAGACCTTACTATAATCGGTACCGGTGAGACGGTTTATCATGCATTAGAAGCAGGAAAACGTCTGGCTTCAGAAGGTATCGGTACACGTGTGATTGATATGCACACATTAAAGCCTGCTGATACTGAAGCTATAATGAAAGCGGCAAAAGAGACCGGACGCATCATTACTGTAGAAGAACATAGCATGTATGGAGGATTAGGAGCCATTGTTGCAGAAACGGTATGTCAATCATACCCTATTCCCGTGCGTATATTAGGTATACCCGATGAAAATGCCGTTCATGGAAAGCCTCTTGAGATTTTCCACTATTACAGACTTGATGCGGAAGGCATTTATCAAATAGCCAAGGAATTCATAAAATAAACTTACATTATCGAACTTCATATCAATAATTATATCAGTCCTCTAATATTCTACTGAAAAGTATGGAACATATAATAGCTATTGATCAAAGCACGTCTACGACAAAAGCTGTAGTATTCGATGAACAATGCAGGCTGATAAGCCGGAAAAACGTTGAGCACAGACAGTATTATCCGAAGCCCGGATGGGTTGAACATGATCCGGAGGAAATATACGCAAACACCGTAGAAGCGGTACGGTTGCTAATGGAGGAGAACAAAAGACAAGACGCGTCATATTCCTTAGCCATTACCAATCAACGTGAGACTGTGGTCGTATGGAACAAGATAACCGGAAGACCTGTTTACAATGCTGTTGTCTGGCAATGCCAGCGGGGCACGGATATTTGTAATGATCTTAAGCAACGTGGATATACGGGACTCATACAAGAGAAAAGCGGATTGATCATTGACCCTTATTTTGCTGCCAGCGGTGTCAAATGGATTTTGGACAACGTAAATGGAGCCCGTGAAAGTGCCGGCAGGAACGAGCTTTTAATGGGTACCATAGACACTTGGCTTATATGGAAACTGACCGGAGGCAAAGTACACGCAACAGACTATACCAATGCATCACGCACACTGCTGTTTAATATTCATACTTTAGACTGGGACGATGATTTACTCAATTTATTTACTATCCCACGTGACATGATGGCTAAGCCTCAGCCATGCGACTCTGTATTTGGAGAGACAACGGTTGAAGGAATTTTTGACTCACCCGTTACAATTGCCGGAGTTTTAGGAGATTCTCATGGAGCATTGGCAGGGCAAATGTGCTTCAAGGCAGGAATGGGCAAGGCAACCTATGGTACCGGATCTTCAGTAATGGTCAACATCGGAGAACATGCAGTGAAAGCCCCGAAAGGACTGGTTACGTCTGTGGGATTTGCCGCCCAAGATAAAGTCTTTTATGCTTTTGAAGGCAATATACACTGTACCGGTGCCACAATAAAATGGATGACCGAAAAACTCCGGTTAATAAGCAGTCCCTCTGTTATTGAGGAATGTGCCTTGAGTGTTCCCGATAATGGAGGAGTGTATTTAGTACCTGCATTTGCAGGTTTAGGCGCTCCATGGTGGAACCCGCAGGCGAAAGCAATGATATGCGGGATGACTTTAGGTACAGAAAGAGGGCACATCTGCCGTGCCGCTCTTGAAGCTATCGCATATCAGGTCAAGGATCTGATTGATTTGATGACCGGCCATGCGGGAATAACCTTGACAGAATTGAGGGTAGATGGAGGGCCAACCAAAAACAATCTGCTCATGCGTTTCCAGTCTGATATGCTAAACGCGTGTATAAACCGTTCTGATATTGAAGAGGCGTCTGCCATGGGGGCAGTCATAATGAACGGGCTGGCGCGTAAGGTATGGAAAGACATGAATGAAGTCGCTGCCTTGCGCACTGCAGACAATCGTATTTTCCCCAATATGACAGAGGAAAAAAGAAACAGACTGTACAGAGGATGGACAGAGGCTGTCCAGACAGTAAATAAAGCTGTGACTGATTGATTAACTTATCATTAAAATTTTGTCTTATGAAAAAACAAGCAGAACCAGGAAAAGAGACATTCGGGTTAATTATCGGAACCCGTGCTTATTTCAATTCAAGGCTGGCAATCGATGTTCGAAATACATTATTGGAAGAATTAGACAAGGCCGGCTATGGATATGTTATCCTTGACGAGTGCGATACTCCTACCGGAGGATCAATGGAGACGCTCGAAGATGGAAAGAAATGCGCTGCCTTATTCCGTGCAAGCCGTGAAGACATTGATGGAATTATTGTCTCACTGCCAAACTTTGGCTTTGAAATCGGTATAATTAACGCCATCAGCCGTGCGGAATTAAACGTGCCGGTATTAGTGCAGGCATGCGATGACCAAAATGACAAGGTAGACCTTGACAGTCGCCGGGATGCATTCTGCGGAAAAATCTCCGTATGCAACAACTTGTACCAATATGGCATTCCTTTCACAGACACCACATTCCATACATATTCCATACACAGTGAATTGTTAATGAAAGACATTAATAAATTCGCTGCGGTTTGCCGGGTGGTACGCAAGATGACCCATGCAAGAATCGGCCAGATAGGAACTCGTCCTCTCGGATTCAACACATGCCGCGCGAGTGAGAAATTACTTCAGGCCAGCGGCATAACTGTTGTTCCCGTTGATTTAAGTGAAATTCTTTACAACGCGCAACGCATTGACAACAACGCGGCTGTACTGAAGGCAAAAATGGAAGAAATCAGCCATTACGCGAAAATACCTGAAGCCTATCAGGAAAAGCTTGCACTGCAAGCTAAATTCGGAGTTGCCGTTGAAGAGTGGATACAGGCAAATGAAGCAGACGCGGCAGCTGTCCAATGCTGGGATTCATTGGAGCAAAACTACGGATGTGCAGCCTGCGTAACAATGAGCATGCTAAGCGAAAAACTTATTCCATGCGCGTGTGAGACCGATATTACAGGCGCCATATCAATGTATGCTCTCTGTCTGGCCTCAGGACATCCGGCGGCATTGCTTGACTGGAATAACAACTTTGCGGAAGATCGCAATAAATGCGTATGCACACACTGCGGAAATTTCCCGAAGAGCTTTGTAAATAATGAACTTGAACTTGGCCCGTTAGGCGTATTGGGAAGAACCCTGGGAAAAGTAAATACATTTGGAGCCGTGTATGGTAAGTGTACAGAAGGAGAATTCACATTCTTCCGCATCTCGACAGACGATACTCTTGGCTGTATCAAGAGTTACTTAGGAAAAGGTGAAATGACAAATGATCCTTACGGTATGGACGGATGTATTGCGGTCACCAAAGTAGACAATCTTCAGGCATTGATGAAATTTATCTGTAAAAACGGTTTCGAGCATCACGTGGCTATGGTCCGCACTGATGTTGTTGATATTCTTCAGGAAGCTGTTGAAAACTATCTGGGGTGGAATTTGTACCTGCATAAATAGCTTGTCAGCCACTAATAGTACTTCTTTTATTTTAAGCGAAAAATCAAGACAAACGTATATGAAGAAGAGGATGATTAATTCTAAGCACGGTAGTGTTTTTTTACGGACAGGCATGTTGTTCATGCTTTTCCTGTGGATTGCCGCTACGGCGGAAGCGCAGGAAAATGTAACCGTTTCGGCAAGAGAAAAAACTGTTTCAGAGGTTTTTCAGATGATTGAAAGGCAAGCCCGCTATGTGTTCTCGTATGAGGAAGAGGTGAAGCCTGAATTGAGAAAAACGGTAACCATTAATGTGAAAGACAAGCCGATCGGGTATGTTATGACTGAGCTGTTGAAGAAAACGGACCTCTATTTCAAAGTGTCGGGCCGGCAGGTGCTTGTGTACAAGAAACAGTCGGGGAATATTTCCGGAAATCCATCTCAAATAACGGGGCATGTGGCTGACGAGAATGGAGAGCCGCTGATTGGAGCTACCATCGCGGTGAAATCCGCTATGGGAGAAACGTTATATACAATGACCGGAACTGACGGAAGCTTTCATTTGAATCGTCGCGGAGACGAAACTTCCATAACAGCCTCTTTCGTAGGTTATGAAAAATCGACAATAAAAATAAGAGAGGGGGGGGGTAAAACAGACTTTTCGTTTACCCTGAACCCCGGTAGCGAGGGGATTGGCGAGGTAGTGGTGACAGGCTATGCCACATTTAACCGCAGTCAGTATGTGGGAGCCGTCAATCAAGTAAGGGCAGATGATATTAAGATTGCCGGTGAATCTTCTATTGACCAAATGCTGCAAGGTGTGATACCGGGCATGTCGGTTGTCAATACCACCGGCAAGGTAGGCGGTACGCCGAAAGTCCGTATCCGCGGTACTTCCACGCTGTTGGGCAATCAGGAGCCGTTATGGGTGGTAGACAATGTGATACAAGCCAATCCTACACCGATACCCAATGATGCAAGCCCGTTGTCAAGTGACATGGGCGAAATGATGCAGACCGCAGGTAATGCCATCTCTTGGCTGAATCCGGCTGATATTGAGACAATCACTGTATTGAAGGATGCTTCGGCAACGGCCATTTATGGCTCGCAGGCTTCCAATGGCGTCATTGTGATTACCACTAAAAAAGGAAAGCACACCCAAGGAGGCATAGAAGTGAGCTATAGCGGGAATGTGAGCATCACCCAGAAACCGACTTACGGGCTGTATGACATGATGAATTCCCAACAGTACATGAAATTCTCACAGCAGCTGTATCAGGATCGGGACAGTTACACGCAAGAAATCCCTCCTGTAGGTTATGCGGGCCTGTTGCAGCAATTGCAGAACAAGCTCATTACGAAAGAGGAGTTTGATGCCCAGTTCCGTATCATGGAGAACAGGAATACCAACTGGTTCGGCTTGCTGTTCCGTACGCCGGTCAGCACCTCGCACAACGTTACGTTTTCTACCGGAAACGACAAGCTTCAGAGCCGTGTTTCCCTGGGTTACAATTCCTCCATGGGAGAAGCCAAAGGCAATGACATGACCGCCTTTACGGCCAGTGCCAATACCACTTTCCGTCCAAACCAAAAACTGGTGATTGATTTTTCGATGAACGGAACGTATAGAAAAACAAAAGACTTTTTCGCCGGTGTCAGTCCGTACGAGTATGCGATGAATACTTCCAGGGCATTGCCGATGTACAATACCGACGGGTCGTTTTCCTATTATCCGGTCTATGGCAGTACGAGCTACTCCATTGCGGGCAAGCACTTCTATAACTACAATATCCAGAACGAGATAGACAATTCCGGAACAACGAATACCACCAACATGTTTCAGGCGGCACTTTCATTGAAGTGGGACGTGCTGAAGCACCTGCAGTTACAGGGAGATGCTTCTGTCAACATATCCTCGAACAAGGTGAAGTCTTATGCCACGGAATACAGCAACTACATCACTCAGAAACGCGGATATGAAATAGGCGAGGTACAGCCCAATTCGGAGGAGGAACTTTCGAGCCCGCTTCCATACGGCGGCCTGCTCAATGTCAATGACCAGAACACAACGAACTATTCGTTCCGCGGATCATTGGTCTATGACAATATGTTCAACGAGAAACACAATGTGGTGCTCAATTTGGGCATGCAGCTGACCTCTGTCAAGACAGACGGCAATACAAGTTTAAGATATGGATATCTGCGGTATCGCGGTGAGACTTTCGCCACGGTTCCCAGCAGGTCAGACCTGCATAAAGTAACGGGAAATGTACCTACAACGGATTTCCATGAGGATATGCGGCAAGGGACGAGTGTAGTCAACACACGCAACAATACGCTCAGTGAGTATTTTACCGCCGTGTACAGTTATGACAACCGCTATGTACTCAACCTTAACGGAAGGCTGGATGCCTCCAACCGTTTCGGACAGGATGAGAACCATCGTTTCAACCCCAGTGTCTCGTTTGGCGCGAAATGGCGCATTGGCGAGGAACCGTGGATGGACTGGGCGCATAGTTGGTATGATATGTTTGACATTTCCTTCTCTTACGGATGGCGCGGAAATGCCGTGACGGCTGTCTCTCCTTATCTGATTGCGAAAGACGGGGGTATTCATGCCTATTTCAAGCAATATTATCTTACAGTGGTTACCTTGCCCTATCCTGATTTAGGATGGGAAAAGACACGCGACTGGAACTTAGGAGTGGATTTCTCGTTTTTTGACGGAAGACTAAGTGCCGGATTCAATTATTATAATAAGAACAGCAAGGTGCTTTCTTCTCAGGAAGTAGGAGCGGAGTATGGCGTATCTTCGGCATACATAGACGGTACCGTCATGAAGAACTACGGCTATGAGCTTATTATCAGCGCTACTCCTGTCCGTACCAAGGACTGGACATGGTCACTTTCATTCAATACCAGCAAGGACTACAACAGGGTAGAGAACAATAATCTCATTAACACTCCATCGGATTATCTTACCGGGACGGCCATTGTCAAAGGAAAGCCTTACGGCACTATTTACGCCTATGATTTTGCCGGTCTTGACCCGGAAAACGGCCGCCCGATGTTCAACAATCTCGAAAAAGAGGAGACTCCGGTGGATTTCAAAGACTATCTGGTGGAAGCCGGTTGTACGGAACCTGACATAGCGGGTGGTATCAGCACTTCATTAAGATACAAAAACTTCCATCTGCGTGCGCAGTTTGCCATATCGCTGGGTGCTCAGGCTTATCTCCCTGACTATTTCGCCTCATCCGGCGCACCCCGCCCGGAAAAGAACGTTCCGACCTATATGTTCGACCGGTGGCGTGTGAGCGGTGACGAGCTGCGTACCGACATTCCTTCTATTCCGGCCGGGAATCCGAATGATTTGAATGTTACGCTTGATTATAATAATACCTCATACTGGGCCTCTTTGTATGATATGTATAACCGTTCGACAGCCCGGATAGCCGATACGGATTTTATACGCTGCCGTTCCATTTCGCTTCAGTATGACGTGGACAAATCGTTCCTTTCACGTCTGGGCATCCGGAATGCATACGTGACGGCCAGTCTTACCAATCCATTCTTTATCGCACTTGACAGCAAGTGGGACGGACGCGATCCTGAAACCGCCTCATGGCCGGCGCGCCGTTCTTTATCCCTGTCATTAAACCTTACTTTCTAATAAATAAGCAATACAGTTATGAGAAGAAAAACAGGCCTGTTACCTATGGCCGCAAGTATATTGATGTTACAGAGTTGTGGTGACTTTCTGGATGAGCAGTCTCAGAGTGAGATAATACCCCAGACCACAAGCGATTTCTCAGAGTTATTGATTGGAAGCGGATATCCGGATAATAATATTCCTGATTTCTCTTTTGTAGAGTTTTTGGATGATGACTGTGAGGCTTATCTTGAAAAAGAAGGCTATGATGCCGATTGGAACCCCCTTGACGGATTCGCGGGCGAATCGCAATCCATTACTCCCTTGCCCTATTATTCATGGCAACCGTATATGATGGATCAGGACGGATATGGAACACGCATCAACACATCAGCTTCCGATACCGGGTATGCCGGCTTTTATGAGAAGATAATGGGGTGTAATGCCGTGCTTGACAACATAGATGAGGCACTTGGAGCCCAGACGGATCGGGACAGGGTAAAGGCGGAGGCTCTTGCCGTGCGTGCCATGCTCTATTTCCAGCTGGTCAACCTCTATGGCGAGCCGTACAATTACAATAAGGAAGCGTTGGGAGTGCCTTTAAAACTGGACGCGGACCTTTCAAAGGACGGTATAGAGCGCGCCACGGTCGCGCAGGTGTATGAGAATGTTATCGTACCGGATCTTCAGGAAGCTGCCAGACTGATGGATCCGTTGGAAATTATCTATAAAAACTACCGTGTCAACCAGCCGTCAATACATATACTCCTTTCGCGCGTGTACCTCTTCATGGAAAAATATCAGGAGTGCATTGATGAGGCAGACAAGGCATTGAATACGGGTATCCGGCTGATGAATCTGCCTGTGGAGCTTGGAGACGAGTATAATATACAGGGATACAACCCGTTTACGTATGACAATCCTGAGGTATTGTGGATTTTCGGGCCGGGTCCTCGTGTTAATAATTCAAACTATTGGTCCGGGCACGCTTCCGGTTTCAGGGCTATATGGGACCAGACAAACGATTTGAGATGGAGGCAGTTTGGTTTGGAATTGTTGGATGACACAAACGTAATCCATAAGCCTTATGGCTCTTCCGCCCTTTGCCAGAATATCCGCACGGCAGAAGCCTGCCTCAATAAGATGGAGGCAGAGGCGCTTTCGGATAAGACTCAGGACGCGAACAATGACTTGAATGAGTTCTGCCGTCATAGGATAGCAGGTTACGAAGGCGTTAGTCTTGACGGAGATGAGTTACTGGCCGCTATCCGGAATGAACGCCGTAAAGAGTTCTGTTTCGAAGGGTTCCGCTGGTTTGATTTGCGCCGGCAGGGCATGCCTGAAATTACCCATATATACAGAGCGGAGAAAGGCGGTCCCAAGCTGGTTTACATACTGCGTCACAACGACCCTATGTACACGTTGCCGTTCCCTTCCATATTGTTTGAAAAAAATGTAAAACTTCAGCAGAACGATTGCCGCAACGGTTCGGAACGGCAGGCGGAAAATGCGGAATAAAAGAATAGGAGACAAAAAAATGAAGAAGATGAATTATTATATGACAGGAATCCTGGCTGTCATTGCCTGTCTGGTTTCATGCGCGGATGACGGCGAAGGAATAGGAAACCCGCTGGAAATTTCAGAAGACTATGATTTGCCCCAGTCCGGGGCCTCTGACGCTGCCAATCAGCGCATACTCAACTATTACGACAAGTATGGCTCGTTTGTCTTGTATGATTTTACGAACAAGGATGCCATGTGGGTAATGAATACAGGCAATGCTTCGACTGGCGGACGCGAATTTTTCACCACTTTGGGCAATCCGGCCAATGTGGATGCCATGCTGGACTATATAGAAGATATCTGGCTGAATTATTTTCCGGAGGACTTCCTGAAAAAAGGAGGCATGCCTTACAGGGTGTTTCTGGCCGATTCGCTTTATATGCAGCGCGATTACGGTGAAGGGAACATACAGAAATTTCCGCAGAATTACCTTATCAACGGTGACGGCCTTATCATTGCCGGTATGAACGAGATACCAACGATGCCTGAAACTGAAAAGAATACAAGAAAACTGGAACTTTTCAATGCGATGTGGGACTATTACAGAGGAAAGGGACTGATAGACGACCCGGAAGAATTTTATGCCGGAACGGATTACAAGACTCCGCCACACATGAGTTATGAGATGGGCCCTTACGACTATTATGAGTGGATTTATACCGAAGAGGATCTGGAAGCGCTTCGTAACCGTGGCTTTATTCCCAATTATGACGCTTACGGATACTCTGTATATAGTGAAATCTATATGAAGTATTCGGAGACAAGCGATTCATGGTCTGGCTCTACTGAAGAGGCCATCAAAGCCAATGATTACAAGTATTATTTGGCTCAGATTATACAGGCTACCGATGAGGAGGCGGCCGGATTCCTGAAATATCCGGCTGTCGCCGCAAAGTGGAATTGCCTTGTAGACTATTACAAGGAGACGGTAGGTATCGATTTAAGGTCGTTGAACAAATAACTCCCGGTATTTACATGAAATAATCACGGCAAAAAGATATGATAAAATGAAAAGGTTACTGGTTGCTTTCTTATTGTTTTCATCGGTCATGACCATGCCTCTTGGAGCTCAGAACAAGGTATCACCGGAGCAGAAAATGATAACGGAGTATTATGATTTGCTGTCTAAGCAGAAAGACAGTCCGGCTGCTGAAAAGGTGAAGATCAGACTGTTGAAAGAATATCCGAAGGGAAAATTCGCACGCCGTCTTGCTTCCGAGAGTATATCAAGGATTCAGGGAGCGGCCTATTTTGCCGCTGCGGAGCAATTCAGAGAGAATTTTCCTATAGAGGAGTGGTACAGGAATCCCGATGATCAAGGCTTTACGTTCGTTAATTTTTACAGGGGCTATGCCAACGCGCTTTGGAGAAGCAGGCAATATGACAAGCTCGCGGAAGTGATGCCTGAGATGGAGTTCGGCATGCTTGTAGACCTTTATCGTCATGGCCCTATGTTTCTTATCATGAAGGCTCCCATAGATCCGAAAGAGTATGTGGACATATCGTGTAAGATGATTGATGCCATGTATGCCAAAAAGGATATAGTGGTGGATATGTATGGAACCGGTGATGTCTGTAAAGTGCAGAGCCAGAGAGACCAGATGTATTATTACCTTGCTGTGGAGACTGAAGTGCTCCAACGATCGGAGAGATATCAGGATGCGGTGGAATGCATGAACAAAATACCGGCGGATGTACGGTGCGGCTTCTATCCTCAAGGCAATCAGGCTTATGTGATCAGTCTTGAAAAGCTTGGTCATCATGACGAGGCGGTTAAGGCTCTTGAAAATTCTGCAGGCACAGGAATGATGACCAGCGAGCTGCATGCCATGCTTAAGAAACGCTATCAGAGTCTGGCAGTCAAACCAACGGCGACGTTTGATGAATATTTTAACTCCTTGAAGCTGCCGGTTTACCTTGAAAACATAAAGAGTAACGTGTCGGGAGGGCTGGTTGACGAACCGTATGCGGCTTTTACCATGCCGGACATCAACGGGGATCAGGTCAGCTCCTCTTCTTTTTCTAAAGATGATATCGTTATCATTGACTTCTGGGCTACATGGTGCGCACCGTGCATTGCGGCTTTGGAGGGCATGCAGATGGCAGTGGACAAGTTCCGTCCGGACAGGAACGTGAAGTTCTTTTTTGTCTGTACGCAGGATACTCCGGATAAGGAACGTGTAAAGGGCGTATGGGAGCGTAAAAGCCTGCACGACATGCCTGTATTGTTTGATACGGGTGAACAGCATTCTGATGTTTACAAATCCATGTTTAAAGACACGTCCGCCATTCCTCAGAAAGTGATTTTGAAGGACGGACGCATACGTTACAGGGCTGAGGGCTATGGCGGTAGTCCGAGCCGGCTTATGGATGAAATTGTGGCGGTAGTTGAAGTGCTTAAAGAAGAATAAGATAATCAAAATGCGGATAAGGATGAAAATATTATCATTTGGACTGGTGTGTATGATGTCGCTTTCGATGTCGGCCCAGCAAAGAGTGGAGGTCTCTCCGAAATATGTGCATGAAGGCGACGGGGTGACGCTGACTTACCATCCTGACATGACTGTGCTCAAAGGAAGGGATGACATCAAGGGGGTAATGTATTGTTGGAAAGACTATCATTGGGAGGCTTTCGATATGCCGTTAAGGAAGAATGGGAATCAGCTTGTCTCCACCTTTACAGTGCCGGAAAGAGGCGCTTTATTGGCTTGGAAGTATTACACATGTGACACGGTTGATGTGGGAGCCTCCGAGTGGGAGTACGCCTGTTTTGTGCTTGATTCCGAAAATCAGAATATGCCTTCCGCTGATATTGGGTGGGGCTTCCTTCGTGGCGAAAACACGCAGGAGATAGCCGGCATCCCGACTATGCGACAGGCGGATTTTCAGAAAAAAGATGACGGGGTGATACGTATGTGGATTAATAATGAACTGCGTTCTCATCCCGGGCAGCTGACGAATGTCTTCTGGCTTGCTTCCAAGCTGATGGCTTCAGATACCACCGCTGTCAATCGTGAGCGTATGGCTAATAATCTCAGGCTGGCTCTCGATATGGATGCCAAAGAGGCATGTGATGAGGAGTTCCTGCTCAAGGCTTTGGATGTGGCTCAGAACATCCTGCATGACGAAAGCCTGTCGGATGACGTTATCGCCCGCATAAAGGATCGTTTCCCGGACGGGGAATATGAACGTGAACAGGCTTTTATCGCATTGTTCATGCGACCTGACAAGGATGATACCGGCGCGGCGTTTGAGGAGCTCCTCAAACGTTTTCCTGCGGAGAAGTTTGCCAACGCGTTTGTATTGGATGATATGTTCGATCATTATTATTCCGATCTTTTGCGTGCATACGTCTATACGCCTGTCATCGGGCACAATGATTACAGCCGCGTGGAACAGTCTTTGGCTTTTTCTCCGCGGACATCGTTGGCTACCTATTTTTGGCATTTATTCCAGATACCTTACGGACGAGGCGATGTTGCTCCGGAGAAAATTTATCCTATTGCGACAATGATACGCAATGCCTTGATAGCCAAACCGCGCACTATTGCCGAACTGGCTTATTCTCCCGAAGAGTGGAGGAACAAGCTGTATAAGGATAACAGCCTGGCCTGGTTTGATTATGCCAGACTCCTTGACGATGTCAACAAATCTGCTGATGCCATGGCACTCGTAGACACACTATCCTTTTATATGGGGACAAAAAATGCGGATTTCAATGATTTCCGTGTAAAGATGCTTGAAAAGAACAGACGCTCTGCGGAAATCTTGCCGGTCATCAAAGCAAGCCTGCATGAAAATGCGGTTTCACCTGCCATGATTGATTACCTGAAGAGAGATTATATGCGACAGCATGGTTCTGAGGAAGGTTTCGACACATACTTCAATGAACTGAAGTCAGATGATTTGATGGATAAGCAACGTAAAGAGGTATTGTCAAAACTGATTGATATTCCTGTGGAGTATTTTTCTATGGAGAAAATGCAGGGTGGACAGCTTGATATGAATTCTCTGAAAGGTAAAATTATTGTGATTGATTTCTGGGCTACTTGGTGCGGTCCTTGTAAAGCTGCAATGCCTGGCATGAAGATGGCCCTGGAAAAATACAAGAATGACGAGGAGGTGACTTTCCTGTTTATAGCCACAATGGAGACAGACAAGGATTTCCGTGAAAAAATCAAGTCATTCATTAAGAGCAAGGGATATGAGGAATTCCAAGTGTGCTACGATGCTCCCAACGCTAAAGGCAAAAACGAAAAAGTATACGGAACTTACGCGGCACAGTTCCGTACATCGGGAATTCCTATGAAAATGATCATTGACAGGCAGGGTAACGCCCGCTGGTTCTCCAACGGTTATTTCGGCAGTCCGACTGCCTTGGTTGATGAGTTGAGCTTTGTGATTGATTATTTGAAAAGTGAGAAATGAAAAAAGACAGAATAAGAATACCGGGATTTCTTCTGGTTGTCCTGATGTCAGGGCTTGGCACTAGTGCGCAAGTGTCTGCCCCTTTCATATCAGAGAATGTTTCCTTTGCCGGAGAGGACACATTGCATTATGGCGGTACGCTGACACTTCCCGTAGGACAGGAAAAGCCGGCTGCCGTAATCATTCTTTCAGGTACCAATCCGCAGAACCGGGATGGAGAAATGGCAGGACATAAAGTGTTTAAGGAAATAGCCGAATACCTTAGTACACGTGGCATAGCCGTCTTGCGGACAGATGACCGTGGAGTGGGAGACACCAACGGAGACTATGACAAGGCTACGACCTTCGATTTTGCAACCGATGCCGTGGCTGCGGTGGAGTATCTGAAGACACGCAAAGATATAAGGCATGACAAAATTGGGCTGCTCGGACATAGCGAAGGCGGTGCGGTGGCTTGCATTGCCGCATCACGTTGCAAGGATGTGGCATTTTTAATTTCAGCGGCCGGTCTGATGACAGATGGACTAAGCTCTGTCATCAGACAAAACATCGACATTGTCCATGCAGCTCCGATTCCGGATTATGACAAGTCACGCTATGATGAGATTAACGGGATTATGTTTCCTATTGTCTATCAATATGCGGAGGCTGACAGCCTGGTTTTGGCAAATCGCATGCAGGAGGCCTACGACAAATGGAAACCAAGGTCCGACTCCATCTTCAAAAGCCGGAATGCAGGTGAGTATGACCATTTCCGTTTTCCTATATACCGGTATATTCTTCAGGCTACAACGCCATGGTATCGTTTCTTCATCAGATACAATCCTGCTGATTACCTGAGTAAAGTGAATATTCCCGTGCTGGCAGTCAATGGCACAAAAGATATCATGGTGAATTGTGAACAGAATCTGGAAAATGTGAAACGTTATCTGGCACATAATAAAGATGTCACCACTGTGGCTATAGAGGGAGTAAACCATCTTTTGCTTCCATGCGAGACCGGCACGCAGGATGAATACGCCGGAATAAAGTCTTCGGTATCACCTGAATTGCTTGATGTTATTTATCAATGGATAAAAAAGCATTCACGTTAAGAAAAGTCCATCGTCAATTCTCGCGCTGTCCATAAGGCGTATCTACAGTCACGCCTGCCATGAATGGCATCGCGGATCTTGTGAGACATCTCCCGGACCGGCAGAGGAATCTCTACTGCGCGGACTTTCCCTGCAATGGCAGCTTTTGCATTCGCCCCGGATCCTGTCATGCTTCCTGCCCCGGTGCGCATGTCCGTATTCAGGGCGGACATGCGGTTCCTTTCTTTCCAGTTTCCATAATTCCGCAATACGCAAGGTCTCACCGGAATATCCGGGTGCGGGTACCGGCAATCCCTTTGTCAGTACTGACATGGATATGAAAAGGTATAACTCCATCCTCGTTATGCCAATTGTCTCCGGTTGTGAATACGGATTGTCATAAAAAGTTAACATCTGCGATTTGTGTCAAAAATATGGTGATAGTGTAATATCTTTACGAAATTATCTAAATAATGAAATATATGGCTATACATAACAACTGCATATCTTCACCTGAAGATTTAATTACAACAAGAGAACAAACTAGAACAGGCTTTATTGAAGCTGCTTTAGAAAAGAACCGTAAGGCATTGCCATATATAGAAGAGGCCAAAACATTAAAATTATGTGCGTCTATGGCAGATTCTCCTATGGATCTTATAAGTATGGAAAATATTCGTCAAGGTCTGCTTACAGCCTCTGGACTTTCGGATAAGTCACTAAGGTATTTTAATGATGATGATAAAATTGATGCCATAAAAAAGATGATAGAAGAGTTTCTGATTCCTGCGGGAGCTGGATTTGTAGATGAATTGGTATATCGTTATCTTCTTATCCGGGGTGACTCTTTAGGTGGCTCAATGCGTAATTTAGCAGGCACTATAGCTGAAATGAAATTAAAAAGAAAACTTCTTTCAGTACTGTCATTACAGCAAATGTCATATTCAATTTTACTTAAACATGATAAAGCATCAAACAAATGGTGTGGTATGCCTTATGAAAAGGCATTTGAAACAGCAGATGAAATCTGTGCTATCAGCTGGTGTGAAAGCGGAATTAACAAAGTATTGTTCTTTAATACCACAATACCATTAGTACGGAATAATGTGGATATTTGTCTTTATAAAGGCACGCCTGATACTTTTAATTCAGGTGATATTGTACAAAATAATAATGCAGCTATTATGTTTGGCGAATTAAAGGGAGGTATAGATCCTGCAGGTGCTGATGAACATTGGAAAACGGGAAATACAGCACTAACCAGAATACGAACCGCATTTAAAGGCTATGGTGTAAAGACTTCTTTTATTGGTGCTGCTATTGAGAAAAAAATGGCTGGAGAAATATTTGATCAGTTAGAAGAAGGCATTCTTTCGAATGCTGCAAACTTAACATATAATGAACATATAACTAATTACTGCGAATGGCTTGTAAAACTAAGATAAATCATCCAACTTTATTCCCTGAACCGGAAATTTCAAATGCCGAAGACTGGAAATTAACCCAATTCTCCGCTAATGGTTTTTACAGGGACAATGCAAGAATTGAGTTAGAAAATAAATACTGGCCTATAACAGTTGTTACAGACAAGTTTAATCGTCAGACTGTAAGCTATCAATTAAGTAAAAAGGATTGCTTACATCGATGGTTAAAGTATAGGGAAGGCTTTTCTTCTCAATTAGTAAGAATACTGTTGGATGAATTTAACATAAAAAATGGAGATATAGTGCTGGATCCTTTTATGGGATCTGGAACCACAGGTTTAGTGTGCAGTCTGGATGGTATTGACAGTGTGGGATTTGACATATTACCAATGTCAGCATTATCTATTAAAGCAAAAACAGCAATATATGATTATAATATTACAGAATTAAAACAAATACTAAATGATATAAATACCATAGAAATACCTGAAAATTATATAAAATACACTCCTTATGTTTCTATTACCAAAGATGCGTATCCAGAAACAGAGAGCAAATCTATAGCTTATTTTACGGAATTCTTTGAAAACTCAAGTTATTCTGATATTTCCAAAAATCTGGTAAAACTATGCATTCTCAATTCATTGGAAAGAATAAGCTGGACTATTAAATCCGGACAGTATCTAAGCTGGGATCATAGATGCCCTAAGATTATAGAAATCAATAGGCAAAGAGTGAAAGCGGGGAAGAGGCCTTTTGTAAATAAAAACGATAAAGGCCAAAAACCTGCATTAAGGGAATCTTTGCAGTTGGAATTTTCACAAATGTTAGAAGATATTATAGATTTACAAAAAAATGACATTGGGTTTAAAGCTAAATGCAATTATATTGAAGGCAGTGTGTTGTTTGAAATAGCCAATGTTGCGTCTAATTCCATTAATGCTGTAATAACATCACCTCCTTATTGCAATCGTTATGACTACACTAGAACTTATGGTTTAGAACTGGCATATCTTGGTAAGAATGACGAAGATATAAAAAAACTGCGACAAACTCTGCTTTCTTGTACAGTGGAGAGTAAGTCTAAAACAGATATGCTTAAAGAACATTATATTAAAATAGGAAGATTTGAAGAATTTAAAAGAATATTAAAAATTATAAAAAGCAATAGCGCGCTTAAAGAAGTTAATGAAGCACTGCATGCAAGAAATGCAAATGGGGAATTAAATAATAAAGGTATTCTAAAAATGGTAGACGGATATTTTACTGAGTTGACGTTTTTGTTTGCGGAGCTGTTTAGGGTACTTAAATCTGGTTCACAAGCGGCATTTGTCAATGATAATGTCCGTTATGCAGGTGAGGTAATCCCGGTAGATTTCTTATCTACATCTTTGGCAGAGGCAATAGGATTTATTCCTGTTAAGGTTTACACTTTAAAGCAGCAAAAAGGAAATAGTAGCCAACAAATGGCCAAATACGGCAGAGTAGCTGTCAGAAAAAGTATAACTATCTGGAAAAAGGAATAATATTGATGCAAGTGGTTAGTAGAAATTAAATGATAATATGTTTATAACGCTTATTTGCTACGTAGACAGTTTGGGGGCATGAATTGTAGTAGCCTTGACTATTACATTTTTACCTGATGACAAAATGTTCATTCCTGTTGCAAAAGAGATGAACGCAGTCTAATCAGGTTATACCGTTTTGATGGATATATCCGGCTCCGGTTGTCTTTTATAGTTGTGGATGTCATAGCTTTTCAGTGCAGACGGATGAATAGAACTGTTCCCACTTATTGTTGAAAGCCGGCATGGACTGGAAGAGAAGGTTTGCACCCTCGTCAAGCAATATCTTGTCGGGAAGCGGGCCTGTATTGACCGCTATAGTAAAAATACCTGCTGCTACCCCTGCTTTTACTCCCATCGGGGCATTCTCTACCACAATGGTTTCGTTGGGTTGCAGACCACTCTTCTTCAGGGCAATCAGATAAGGTTCCGGTGAAGGTTTCCCATGCTTCACGTCATAGGCCGTGACCATCAGTTCCTGACGGAAGGTATCCGGGAAATCGCGGTTCAGATGTTCAATCAGCGAGTGTTGTCCCGATCCGGTGACTAACATTACGGTCAGTCCGGCGCTTTTTATTTTCTGAATCAGTTCCCATGCCCCATCCATGCGTGTCGCTTTGGGATATGAGTTGAATATATCCGTTTTGGTGTGGTAGATTTCTTCAATCTCTTCAGGAGTGGCATCCTTGCCACGCTCTCTTTGGCTCACGATGTTGATGGTGGATGCTCCTGTGCGTCCTTCGTGCAAGTAAGCCTCCTTATACGAGAGGCAAAACCCGTAGCGTTTCATTGCCTCGTTCCATGCACGTGCGTGATTGGGCATGGAATTGAAGAGCACACCGTCCATATCAAACATGACGGCTTTCAGGTTGATGGAACCGAATGAATGTTGTTGTAAGTAATTTGTAATTGCATCGCTGTACATTATGATAGATTTAAAATGTATATCCTAAACTGAAGTAAGCACCGACTTCTTTTGTTACGTTAGAGTAACTGAATGTGGCTTCAAGAGGACCGAGGAATGTATCGTATCCATAACTTACTCCACATCCCCATATGGTTTTTTTGAACAGCTGATCCCATTCGTCATTATTCACACCAAAGTTGCCAATCAGACTCACGTATTGGTTTGAACCCATTTTCTGGCGGATGCGCAGACCAGTGACAAACGTTTTTGAATAGGCCAGTTCCATGTAGTCTATTCCTATAAAAGGAAGCTGCTGGTTCACATAGTGGCCTGGAGCATTTCCTCCAATCATGTTTGCTATGGCATAGCTGTATTCATCATTGATGATGGCACGTCCGCTTATCCATGGCAATAATGTGAAACGGCTCAGTAACTGATATGCTCCTTCCCAGTGAATGCTGAAAATGGGAGTAATGGCCTTGTCTTTATAATTGATGCCGTTGTCAGTATACAGTTCGGTCATTGCATTCCATTTCATGCCTTTTGTAGGATAAGTCCTGCGGTTGTAACTATCGAACTGCAACTGTCCGAAATAGGTCAGCTGATGCTGGTTTTTCCATATGATGTCTCCATATCTCGGAGGTAGCAGAATATCTTTGTATTTAAAGTATTCGTATTTTGCTCCCAATGAAAGGCGAATACTGTTCCAACTGCGTGAAATGTTGACGGTACCCAGATGGTGGAGATACGAATAGGTACATGTTTTCTTTCCGTGATTATACAAATCAAGGTCGTTATAACCGAGCTGGTATGCCAGATTCATGTTCCACAGCGGATGGAACGGCTGGGCTGTATAGTCCAGACGGCCGAATGTCTGCCGGCCCAGTTGGACAGTCAGTGCGACCTGATGGGTATTTTTCTTGTTCAGGTTGATGTAAGTGTTCAGAATCAGTGTAGCCAGTGATTCGTTGTCGAATCTTACTCCCACGCTGATGGTATTGTCAGGCTGTTTACCCGGATCAATTTCCGGAATGATTTTTACCTTTTTCTCTTCTACGTCTTTCTTTTGCTCATCGGTCATCACAAATGGGCCGTGCGGCTTGGGCTCAAAAGTCGGCGATATGCCGATTCTCTTTTTCAGATCAATCAGGCTTTCCCAGTATTGCAGTGCTGTGTGTTCGCCCCTTTCTTTCAATACGGTGATGGCTTCTTTGTTGAAACTGGCTGCGGAATATCCCGAAGCATCAATGTGTATATGCACGTCACTGTCTTCTACATTTTCGTTGTATTTCGTTATTCCCAGTATATTGATAATCTGTCCGGCTATTTCGGAGAGTGAGTTCAAGTTGTCGGCCTTTTCCAGTTCCGACTGTACGTCTACTCCGATGACTATTTCAGCTCCCATACTTCTGGCCACATCTACCGGATAGTTGTTTATCATACCTCCATCGACCAATACCATATTGTTCCATTTTACGGGAGTGAATGCACCTGGAATAGACATGCTGGAACGCATGGCCAGTGCCAGCTTTCCGCTATGGAATACATATTCTTGTCCGGTTACAATGTCTACTGCAACGCATGCAAAAGGAATGGGCAGTTTGTTGAAATCAATAGAGTCATGATAGCCAACGGTGAGTTCCGAAAAGAGTTGTGCAATGTTCTTTCCGTCTATAACTCCGCCTTTAAGGGCATCTTTGGGTGTTTTTTTAAACGGTATGGAGATGGTGTATTGTTCAGAACGCTGTTTCTTTATGAGCAGTTCTTCGTTACGGCTTACAGCATCCGAAAGAATATAGCTCCAGTCTTGAACATTTACCAGACTGTCCATCTGTGCAGGAGTATATCCGATGGAGTACAAGCCTCCGATGATAGCTCCCATACTGGTTCCTACGATGTAGTCAACAGGTATGCCTGCCTTTTCAATTATTTTCAGTACTCCGATGTGGGCCACTCCTTTGGCTCCGCCTCCGCTGAGCACTACTGCCACCTTTTTGCGTTGAGACTGTGTGCTGTCCTTGGCAATTATGTTGCTGGTTGTGAGCAATAAAATCAATATATATATAAACTTTCTCATGTGAGGAACTTGTCAGGTAATGAAGATCAGGCATAAAAAGCCATTAATCTATGTATTGGGTATGTTTTTATGACTATAGCTTGTAAACGTTTTTGCATAGATTAATGGCCTATTGGTATTAAGGGGATGCAATAATGGGCGGTTATTGCATCCCGTTGCTTTTATAATTTAGCGCGGATGGCTTTTGACTCTTCTTCATATCCGGGTTTGTTGAGCAGCGCGAACATATTTTTTTTGTATGCTTCTACTCCAGGCTGGTTGAATGGGTTTACGTCAAGCAGGTAACCGCTTATTCCACATGCCTTTTCAAAGAAGTAGATAATTTGCCCGAGATAGTACTCATTCAGTTCGGGAATGATGATACGCATATTGGGAACACCACCGTCAACGTGTGCCAACTGGGTTCCGAGTTCGGCCATCTTATTTACTTCGTCAACCCGTTTGCCAGCCAGGAAGTTCAGTCCGTCAAGGTTTTCGGCATCACCCGGTATTTCCAGATGATATTTTGGCTGTTCGATAGACAGTACGGTTTCATAGATGAGACGTTCGCCTTCCTGAATCCATTGTCCCATTGAGTGAAGGTCGGTCGAGAAATCAACGGCGGCAGGGAATATACCTTTGTGGTCTTTACCCTCAGATTCACCGTATAGCTGCTTCCACCACTCGCTTACGTAGTGAAGTTTCGGGTGATAGTTGACCAATATTTCGATTTTCTTTCCGTTTTGTGCATACAGGGCATTACGTACGGCAGCATATACAGCCGACGGGTTTTCCATGAACGGCACTTCTGAAGAAGTCAGTTTCTCCATAACGGCAGCACCTTCTACCAGTTTGTCAATGTCATATCCGGCAGTTGCAATGGGGAGCAGTCCTACTGGAGTAAGAACAGAGAAGCGTCCGCCTACGTTGTCGGGAATAATGAATGATTTGTAACCTTCCTTGTCGGCAGTAACGCGTGCAGCACCTTTTTTGGCATCGGTGACGGCCACGATGACTTTGCGTGCCATATCTTTTCCGCGTTGTTTTTCGCACTGTTCTTTCAGCAGACGGAACGCAAGGGCTGTTTCGGTAGTAGTTCCTGATTTTGAGATGTTTATGACACCGAATTTCTTGTCTTTCAGATATTCGGTAAGTTCATATAGATAATCTTCACTGATGTTATGTCCGGCATGAATTATAATAGGACCGTTATGTTTGGCTTGTAACCATTCAAAGCTGTTTGAAAGAGCTTCGTTTACGGCACGTGCTCCAAGATAACTTCCTCCAATTCCGGCCACAATTACAACATTGCAGTTCTCACGCAGAACCTCTGCTGTAGCTTTCAGATCTGCGAGATGTCCTTTACTGATGGATGAGGGAAGGTTTAACCATCCAAGAAAATCATTTCCAAGTCCTGTTCCTTTCTCCAAAGTCTCAATGGCAACTTTTACCTGAGACTCGTAGGCAGCTATTCTTTCTTTTGATAAGAATTTAGCTACTTTGTCAATGTTTAAGCTAATGTTTTTCATACTTTTAATTTATTATCTAAAAGAATCAGTTAAGAGTTTTATTTCAATTCTCGGTGATATGTGTTCATAGAGTATATTGTATATAGCATCCAGTATAGGCATGTTTACACGTACTTTCCTGTTGATTTCCTTCATGCATTTGGTACCGTAATATCCTTCGGCCACCATCTTCATCTCTATTTGCGCGCTTTTTATGGAATATCCTTTTCCTATCATGATTCCGAATATGCGGTTACGGCTGAAATTGGAATATCCGGTAACGATCAAATCGCCCAGATAGGCCGATTTGCATACATTGCGTTGAATGGGATGAATGGTATTCAGGAAACGGTCCGTTTCCTGAATGGCATTTGAAATAAGTACAGCTTGGAAATTATCTCCGTAATTCAGTCCGCTACAGATGCCTGCGGCGATGGCGTATACGTTTTTCAGTACGGAGGCATATTCAATGCCTTCCACATCTTCGCTCACAGAGGTTTTTATGTAAAATGTGTTCAGTTTCATGGCAAACAGTTGCGCCATTTCGAGGTCGCTGCATCCTACGGTAAGGTATGACAGACGTTCCAGAGCTACCTCTTCGGCATGGCACGGACCTGCCAGAACGGCAATGTTTTCCATTGGTACTTCCCATGCCTTGTTCAGGTAGTTTGAAACAATCATATTCTCATCGGGTACAATTCCCTTGATGGCTGATACCACGAATTTGTCTTTTATTTTGGTCTTCAGTTTCTTTAGCTGTGTTTTCAGATAAGGCGATGGAGTAACGAATATGAGTATCTCCGATTCTCTGATAATATTGTTCAAGTCTGATGAAAATTGGATACGGCTGGTATCAAAATGTACTCCGGTAAGGTATGACGGGTTATGTTCCAGTCTTTTGAAACATTCAATCTGGTCATCGCGACGCAAATACCAGTTAATGCTTTCTTCTTGGGTTAGTATTATCTTGGCGATGGCTGTGGCCCAGCTACCGCCTCCGATAATTGCCGTTTTTCCGTCAGGAAGTTTTGCCATTTCTATATTTATCCTATCTTGCCAATCCATTCGGCCACTTGGTCAACTGTAGGATTAGTAAGGTTCAGTTTATATTTCTTGTTGACTCCGCATATATCCATGTGAAGTTTTTGAGGATTAACGTCTTTCATGTCAGAAACAAGATTGTATCCGGCTTTCTGGATAGGTGGTACCCATTCTTCGGGAATACCCAGCCCGGTATATTTTACGGCATTGTCTTTCGGAACAGTTTTTTCCGGACGCATTTGTGGAAAGAGGAGAACTTCCTGTATGTATGACTTGCCGGTCATCAACATTACCAGACGGTCTATGCCGATTCCGACTCCCGATGTGGGGGGCATTCCGTATTGCAGGGCACGCAGAAAGTCCTGGTCAATAATCATTGCTTCATTGTCTCCCCTGTCGGCCAGTCTCATTTGTTCCTTGAAACGTTCTTCCTGATCAATCGGGTCGTTCAGCTCTGAATAGGCATTACACAGCTCCTTGCCGTTGACCATCAGTTCAAAACGTTCGGTTAGTCCCGGTTTCTCGCGGTGACGTTTGGTAAGTGGTGACATCTCAACCGGATAGTCGGTGATGAAAGTCGGCTGGATGAAGTTGCCTTCACAGAATTCACCGAAGATTTTGTCAATGAGTTTTCCTTTACCCATGGTGTCATCTATTTCCATGTTCAGTTTCTTGCAAATCTGGCATATCTCGTCTTCGCTCTTTCCGTTGAGGTCATATCCTGTTTTCTCCTTGATGGCATCAAGAATAGGCAGACGGCGGTAAGGCGCCTTGAAGCTGACGGTATTTCCATCAATAACCGTTTCGCTGCATCCGTTTACGGCAATACAGATACGTTCGAGCATTTTTTCAATGAAGCCCATCATCCAGTTGTAGTCTTTATACTGCACATACAGTTCCATACAGGTAAATTCAGGATTGTGTGTACGGTCCATACCTTCGTTGCGGAAGTTCTTTCCGATTTCGTATACACCTTCAAATCCACCAATGATGAGTCGTTTCAGATAAAGTTCTGTAGCAATGCGCAGGTAAAGGTCAATATCAAGTGAATTGTGATGCGTGATGAACGGACGCGCGCTGGCACCACCAGGAATGAATTGCAGAATAGGTGTTTCTACTTCGGTATATCCGGCTTCATCAAGCACGGTGCGTATGGTTGATATTATTTTGGAGCGTTTTATGAATATTTCCTTTACCCCCTCGTTTACTACCAAGTCTACGTAACGCTGGCGATAGCGAAGTTCGGGATCTTCAAACTTATCATAGGCTACTCCGTCTTTGTATTTCACGATAGGAAGCGGCTTGATGCTCTTAGCCAATACGGTGAATTTATTTGCATGTACGCTGATTTCGCCCACTTGAGTCTTGAATACGGTACCTTCGATACCGATAAAATCGCCCAAGTCAAGCAAACGTTTGAATACAGTGTTATATAAATCTTTGTTTTCTCCCGGACAAATATCGTCACGGGTGATGTATACTTGGATTCTTCCTTTTGAGTCTTGCAGTTCAATGAATGAAGCTTTTCCCATTACGCGACGTGACATTATACGTCCGGCAATAGACACAGTGCGCGGATCGGTTGCATTTTCATCGAATTCGTTTTTTATGTCAGTAGAAAAGGCATTGGTCACATACTCCGCTGTGGGATAAGGTTCTATACCCATGGATCTTAATTCGTTCAGATTGTTGCGCCTGTTAATTTCCTGTTCACTTAGTTCCAGAATGTTCATCTTTCTAAATTCATCATTGTCATATAGGGCAAAAATAAGCATTATTCTGCAAATAAGGGGTATAAATGTAATGATTTCTTTGTGTGAAAGAGAATCCTATGGTCAACGAAGTGAGGGGGGGGGGAGGGAAGAAAGAGAGAGGGAGAGGGGAATTAAGGTTTTTTCTTTTGTCCTTTTATGGGATCCGGCCTGTGCTTTTCTGATGAAAGGGCCGGATCAGGCGCATTGCCGGAGTCAGTACCCTTTTAAGGGATGTATTGCCTTATGGGCTTGTATGCAATTTCCAATGGCTTCTTTATTCAGGGACGCGCGGGAGTCAGCGGAATGCGCCTCTGCCCAGGCTTACCGGGATGGGTTATTCCGCGTATCCGGAACACTTCGCCGTTATCCGCCGTGTCTCTGAACGCGGGCCGTTTTCCCTGAGCGGGGACAACGGTCTGACGGTGACTTTCGCAAGAACCTTGCGGTGCTTGCCTTTCTTTAAGTCTTTC
>CAYUIJ010000006.1:0-36898 GCA_964444735.1 uncultured Bacteroides sp.
GTCTCGGCGGGGCGTTTCCTTGGCACTATAGAGGGGAACAGGTAACCAAGGCTTGCGGGCAAGCCATTGCTTTATGCGCAAGGCCCGGCTTTATCAAAAAGCCGGGCCTTGCCGTTACCCCACGCTACAGAGACTATGCGCATAAAGTCTCCCGTTATGGCAGGGCCGCGTCAGCGGCCGTGCCTCCATACCCGGTTCATGCGTGTTTCCCGCAAGGCGGAACCGGCCTGATTTGTCTGAAAAAATCGTTGCCCTTGTCATCAACAAGGATGAATGCCGGGAAGTTCTCTACCCGGATCTTCCAGACAGCCTCCATCCCCAGCTCAGGATATTCCACGCACTCAATGCCCTTGATGTTGTCTTGGGCAAGGATTGCGGCCGGGCCTCCGATTGATCCCAGATAGAAACCGCCATATTTCTTGCAGGCATCGGTCACAGCCTGACTACGGTTGCCCTTGGCCAGCATGACCATGCTGCCGCCATGACTCTGGAACAGGCCGACATACGAATCCATGCGTCCTGCCGTGGTGGGGCCCATCGAGCCGCAGGCCATACCGGGAGGAGTCTTGGCCGGACCGGCGTAATAGACAGGATGATCCTTGAAGTATTGCGGGAGATCCTCACCGCGGTCGAGACGCTCTTTCAGCCTCGCATGCGCGATATCGCGGGCCACGATGACAGTACCGCTCAACGACAGACGGGAAGCTACCGGATATTTGGACAATTCTTTCAGAATCCCGCTCATCGGACGGTCCAGGTCAATCTTTGCGGCGTCGCCCTCACCGGCCTGGCGCAATGCTTCGGGGATCAGCCGGCCCGGATTGTCATCGAGTCTTTCAATCCAGATGCCGTCTTTGTTGATCTTGCACCTGATATTGCGGTCGGCGGAACAAGAGACACCCAGGCCGACCGGGCAAGAAGCGCCGTGACGCGGCAAACGGACAATGCGTACGTCGTGTGCGTAATACTTGCCGCCGAACTGGGCGCCCAGTCCGATATGACGGGCCTCCTCAAGCACACGCCTTTCCAACGCGACATCACGGAAGGCCCGTCCGCCTTCGCTTCCGGTGACAGGGAGGCTGTCATAATAGCGGGCCGACGCGAGCTTGACGGTAAGCAGGTTTTTCTCGGCCGAGGTTCCGCCGATAACGAAGGCTATGTGATAAGGCGGGCAGGCCGCGGTTCCGAGGGTTTTCATCTTTTCAACCAGGAAAGGAACCAACGTATCGGGGTTCAGGATTGCCTTTGTCTCCTGAAACAGGAAGGTCTTGTTGGCAGAGCCGCCACCTTTGGCCATGCAAAGGAATTTGTATTCCATGCCTTCGGCGGCCTCAATATCGATCTGCGCCGGCAAGTTGCATTTTGTGTTCACCTCCTCATACATGCTCAGCGGAGCATTCTGCGAGTAGCGCAGACTCTCTTCTGTATAAGTCTTGTATACGCCATACGACAAAGCCTCCTCGTCACAATATCCGGTCCATACCTGCTGGCCTTTCTCACCATGTATAATGGCCGTACCGGTATCCTGGCAGAAAGGCAGCACGCCCTTGCATGCCACTTCCGCATTACGCAGGAAGGCAAGCGCCACATACTTGTCGTTCTCACTGGCTTCGGGGTCGTCCAATATTCTGGCAACCTGTTCGTTGTGCGAGCGGCGAAGCATAAACGAGACATCGCGGAAAGCGGCATTAGCCATGGCCGTAAGTCCTTCCTTCCTGACTTTCAGAACAGGCTTTCCTTCGAATTCACTAACCGACACGTAGTCGTTCGTCAACAAATAATACTCTGTATTGTCCTCTCCAAGCTGGAAAGGAGCCTCATACCTAAACGGAGTCACTGCCATAATTCACGATTTTTGTTTAATTAGTACCATATAAAATTACAAATTCACTTCTTGTTTATTTCAGCTCTTTCAATAGCGAGGAAATCCGTTCCTTAGCCTTCTTCAGCCGTTCATCACACTCATGACGCAGCATTTCCGCAAAATCTGAGGAGATTCCGCCCCACGAGGCGGATCCTATCTCCTCTTCTTTTCTGATATCGGCACAGAGCGCCTCGTAATAGCTGTATATGTTTGACTCATAGTTCATTAATGCCTCGACAACACGATCCAAGGTATAATGGCACTCAATGGTCTGCCTTACCAATAGCGGATAGTCTGCTTTCCATTTTTTCCAATATGCGCATAAATCATCAGTCGAAGCCACTTTTCCTTCTTCCATATCACGGCACAGGCCCGTTACATAACGCATTGGCACAATCAGCCCGAGCATGTCCACCCATTTCTCGCATGTCTTTCCGGCTTTTTTCCTGAATCCTGCCAAAGTAACAGCCGATGATGCGACATACAGCTGCTCAATCATGCCATACAAGCCTATACCCCGCTCCAAAGCCTTTCGTGATATCGCTATGTTCCCATCGTGATACTCTTCGCAGTCTCCTTGCGAGCGGCGCAAGACCTCCAGCCTCCCGCGCGCCATGGCGACCTTGCTTGCTATGTAAGGATTCAGCTCAGAATAAGCGGAGACATGCTCCAGCATTTCATCACAGGGCTTCCGCCTGTCACGCGTTTCCCATTTGCGGACATCGCGGTACGTTCCTGTAGTTGCGAAGTTCACTCCCGGAACCAGCCGTATGCCTCTGTCATTGCCAAAAACGTAAGAGAAAGGATAAGCATCCAGGTCGGCATGCGCGGCCACTTTGCCCATTACCATAGAAAAAGCCCCGATTCTTGCCGGCCAGACCAGATGAGCGCCCGATGCGGTCTTGCAGCCCCGTTTCATCACTCCGTAATGAAACGGCCCCAGCTTATACATGTGATTGCTCATGTTCGTGCCCGAGCCCGCGTTCATGAAAGAAAACATGCCTCCTATGAGCAGAGTGGCCTTATGGTGGCTTACGGTATAGGGGCCCGCGCATGCCGCGCAGGCTTCTCCGTTGTCCATATAGCTGTTGGCAAAGAACAGGGAGGATTCTGCCGAGAACCCCTTTCCGATATGCGCACACTGCCCTACCAGGCAGCCGGTCACCTTTGCCCCGTCACAAATTTCGGCTCCGGCCTGAATCACCGCATTCCTGCATATCACGCCGGATCCAATCGTGATTTTTCCCACTGAGGCACTGCACAAAAAGCAGTTCTGCAAGACTTCCGCTCCTCTTACTTCCGCCTCATCGCCAATCCATGCGTTCTCAATCATCCGTGTATGCGCCACCTTGCAGTTTTTTCCTATATAGCCTCTTTTTGAGGCATATACGGCAGCCTGTCTCTCAACCAGCCTGTCGATATACGCCGGAACATCGCAGGAGGAGTCTGTTTTTCCTTCGGCATGCATGTAGCGGAGATAGAACTCATGCCCGGTGAGCCTGTCATGCAACGGCACCTCAAACGTCTTCGCACCCTCACATAATACGGCCACTCTGGTTCCTATTCCAAATGCCGAGAATCCGGTCATGGCTATACGGCCCACATCCGACACATACGCCTCGTCGGCTATGTCATAGGCCGATACACAGCTCCCGATGTTCTCCAGCAACACATTGTCGCCTACCGTTACATCATGAAGCTCGGCATTGCGTATGCCCGCCTTTCTCCTTATGCCTCCGGAATCGTGGAACTTGTTGTATACGCCCAGACGTATAGTGCCGTAAAAACGCACATGAGCAATATTTCCGGGAGAAAAGCCCTGCCTTACCTGAATAAGGTCCCAGCGCTCCGCCGTGCATCCCTGCAGCCGTAGTATCTCAATCTCTCTCCCGGCAAGTCTCCTGTAACTATCCTCCATACTCTCAACAATTATTTTCCGGCTCTTCCTCATCATAAGTCTGATAAAGAAAGTCATTATACGGGTATTTCCGCACATGCAGCTCCCTTACCCTCTTATATAGCATTGCCTTCAGTTCGTTTATATTTGTCCTGTCACGCGCAGAGACAAACATGCAGCTGTCGCTCATCCTGGCCATCCATGTCTGCATCAGTTCATCGAGCGTCATGTTCTCCTTTGTCTTGGGAGTGAGGTCATCATCGTCTTTCCTGACATAAGCATACGCATCGATCTTGTTGAATACCAGTATCATCGGTTTTCCGGCACAATCCAGGCCGGCCAGCGTTCTCTCTACCACCTTGATCTGCTCCTCAAAACCGGGATGCGATATGTCTGCCACGTGCACCAGCAAATCGGCCTCACGCACCTCGTCGAGTGTAGACTTGAACGAATCGACCAGGTCGGGCGGCAGCTTGCGGATAAACCCTACGGTATCAGACAAGAGGAAAGGCAGGTTTTCTATAATCACTTTCCTCACGGTAGTATCGAGTGTGGCAAAGAGCTTGTTTTCGGCAAACACCTCACTCTTGGCCAGCAGATTCATCAGTGTGGATTTCCCCACATTGGTATATCCCACGAGAGCCACACGGACCAGCCGTCCGCGGTTCTTACGCTGGGTCGACTTCTGCCGGTCTATTTCGGCGAGCTGCCGTTTGAGCAGTGACATCCGGTTCAAGATGATGCGGCGGTCCATTTCCAGCTGGGTCTCACCCGGCCCGCGCAAGCCTACCGATCCGCCCTTTCCGCTGCCGGAGCCGCCTCCCTGACGCTCGAGGTGAGTCCACAAGCGCTGCAGCCTCGGCAGCATGTATTTATATTGCGCCAGTTCCACTTGTGTTTTGGCACTTGCAGTCTGTGCCCGCATGGCAAATATGTCAAGGATAAGCGATGTGCGATCCAGAATCTTCACTTTCAGCTCCCTCTCGATATTTCTGATTTGTTTTGCCGACAATTCATCGTCAAAAATCACCATGCCGATTTCTTTTCCGGGGTCATCCTCAAATGAAGCCAGATATTCCCGTATCTCATCCAGCTTGCCTTTTCCTACATAAGTCACAGAATTGGGCATGTCCAGTTTCTGTATGAAACGCCTTACAACCTGCGCTCCGGCGGTATCGGCCAGGAACTCAAGCTCGTCAAGGTAATCGTTTGTCTTGCGCTCGTCCTGCAAGCGCGTAACCAAGCCCACCAGCACAGCCTTTTCATTCTGTGCCTCCGTTATCACAAACTCTTTCATCCTATACTATAACACACATATTTTTGACAGACGCAAATATACACTTTTCTTCCATATAGCAAACTGATACAGAACAAGAAATAACATCTTTAATGCGGAATCAAGACGCCATGCGCCTTTCCGGTGCCGGTCCAAGGCGCCCGTATTCTTTTCCGGAAGCGCGGCCGCTTAAAAAAACATAAAAAATGTAGCAGGCAATCTGAAAAAACACTTACTTTGCAAGTGCCTGAAAGGAAAGATGCCGGAGTGGTCGATCGGGCCGCACTCGAAATGCGGTGAACGGGTAACCGTTCCCAGGGTTCGAATCCCTGTCTTTCCGCAATAGACACGGGTTTTAAGCGCAGGAAGCCATGAAATCAGGAGATGCCGTTGCGTGGAAAATCAGAGTGACTTTATGATAAACGAAATAATGAAGGCTCCTTCGGCCGGCTAATATTCACGTATCTCATTTTTATAAATCCTTACTTTTACAAGCTTTTGGTTTTTTGTGTCAGAGATCCAGAGGTCCGATTCCACAGCCAAAAGCTTTTCGGCTTTCTTGAACGTGTAGCCATTTACGGATTTGAACTCGTCTCCCCATTCTTTTTTGGTGCGGTCATAGACATGGATATAGCCGTTACCGTCGGTTATCACCATCCGGTCATCGTGTAAGGCAATGCCACAAGGGTTGAAACTGGTGCCGATCGTTTTTTCCGTATCTATGAATGCCAGATGATCACCCTTTTCAATACGTGACGTATCTATCGCCTGGATTTTTTTGTTGCCGTATTGCCCGTAGTCCGCCAGGTAGACAATCCCGGTAGAATCCTGTATCATCTGGTGCGGATAGAACCCGTTGTTCGTATCCATTCCAGCCGGATCACTCCGGCTATAAAAAGGTATATTCTGGTATTTTTCCGAAGTTACATCCTCTTCCCGGTAAACAACGATCTCCCTTTTGGTGCGGGCAATGATTTTTCCGTCCGCAGAGACTGTCATGGCCTGCGCTTGAAACAATCCGCTCACCCCGTCACTCCAGGCCCCCGTTCCGATACGTGTGACAAACTTCAGGTCCTGAAGGGAAAAGACATCAATGCGGGTCTCCCTGCTCAGCACATACAGGCGATTGGCCGGAGAAATGCTGACGGCCTCTATCGGGCTTTGAAATTCTTGTCGGCTGTCTCCATAGCTCCAAGAGCGCAGCGACATCAGATGCCGTCTGTTTTTTTTGTCGTACAGCTCCAGGCTATAATGTCCTTGCTGTATGTTGGCCACAAACAGCGTATCTCCCTTTGCGCAAGTAGCCCCGGGGGTAAACTCACCCTCTTTAAGGTCAAAGTCTACAGCCGATAATTGCTGCTCCGCCTCATAGGAATAGTAATAATAACTGGTATATGTCTTTTCCTCATTAGTTTGCGGAGCGTCATCTTCTGATATGTTCTCGTCTTCCGAGCAGGCTCCTGCAATCATCAAGGCCAGCAACAGGCAGCCTGTGTGAATCGTTTTTTCCATTATGTCTCTTTTTTTTCAATTCAGTTCATTTACCGGGATTCCGATAACGGCATGTCCGGTACGGTCTATTACGAATAACGTCTGGCGGGAGAACGTCATCTTCTCAGCATCCTGAAACACATGCCCTCCCACACTCGTGTAGTCTTTCAGGATCGCCCCGTTTTCCTTATTCACTTCCGCCAGGGCAACCGGCTGATTCTTCCCTCTGGCAAAAGACACGAACATCCTTTCGCCGGCAAAGGCCACATCGTATGGAGAAAAGGGGAGGTCCGTTACCCGCCGCGCTTCCCATTCCGTTTGCTCACGCATTGAATTGCAGTCGAACACATAAAGCTTCCGGTTGTTCTGATGGGTAGTGTAAAGCAGCCCGTCAGTCCCTGTCGCCTGCCCGTAAGTCCCCATGGCCTCGCCCATATTGATTGAGCGGCAATAGTTGGCAACCTTTTGGTAACTTCCTGCCACGGCGTCGCTTTCCATGAATACGCACACGCGTCTCTTGTCACGAATGAAAACGCAGCCACGCTTCACAAGTACGTCAAAGGCATGCACCGTCTGCGTACTGCTTTCACCCCAGCTGCCATTGCCTATGCAGGTGATGAATTCTAACGTGGACTCGTCAAATACGTCCGTGCGACTGCCCTCGTTTGTGACATACACTTTTCCATGCGCTACCGTAACCCCGGTAGGTTTCCCGGCAAATGTTCCGGTACCCGCGTTTTCGGTCCATTCTTTCACGCTTTTAACATGCGTTATTTTCCCTTCGTTCTCCTCCAGAACCTCCAGACTGTATTCCCCGCTTGCGTCATTGACGATATATATGCGGTTCTTGCAGACACACACATCCTTGGGGGCGAATGTCTCTTTGGCCGCTCCCGGAATATCTTTATAAGAAATGACACAGGCAAGAGACGTCCCTTCTTCATAATTCTCGTCATCGGCATTCAGCGCCGGAGCCAGTCCGCCGTCTATGGCATCCAGTTCCGGATCTTCTATGACATATTTGGAGCGTTGATAGCGTGCCGCGCCATAAAGCTTTCCGTTTTTACGCGTGTGCATAAACCTTCTTGAGTAGACGGGGAGTTTTTTTTCGATGCATAGCCGGGTATAGACTGTATTACAGAGGGTAATCCATCCCGGACCGGTTTGCTCGTAGGTCATGTTCCCATCGTGCCCGTAGCCCAGGCAGTGCCCCAGTTCATGGAAAATCGTGTGGGTTTCGTTCGTGTCATCGGCATAGTGTTCCAAGAAGCACCATTCGTTCAATCCGTAGGTTCCCCCGCCTCCCAGGCCGTTCACCCCGCTCACGTGCCCCACCCGGAAGTCAGAATGGCTGATCACCTGTTCAAGCAAACGGTCAACGTCTACCAATGTCAGATTATTATCGCTATGAAGCTTGCCCCTGTATTTCTCCAGTTCTTCGGCAAATTCCGATGAAGGAAACATATAGGCGAAATTCAGCATGATCGCCACGGTCTCTCTGGCATGAGCCGCGAGCAGCGGCGACTTCCAATAACCTGCTTGATCATAGGCGGAGAAACACACTCTGAATTTGCATTTGGTAGAGATCAGCTTTTGATAGTAGCTGTCGCTACAGCTTGCCGTCAACGAAAAATCCGATGCGGACAGGTGCGGGTTAGCCATGATTTGTATCTCCTTTCCTGAGCGGGTGACAAAAAGTTTGCTTTCGGCCAATATCGGCAGCGTCCGGTGATATTCGGCAAAAGCCGGCACTACATCGAACTGCGCCAGTTGAAACTCCTCGTCATACCCGTTGATTTTTGCCCAGACGGTTACCCCATGTATGGGCCGGGGCGAATAGAAACGGACAACCAGTTCCTGCTTATCGTTAACGCTTATCTGCAGGGGCCGGTTGACGTAAAAGGAACGCTGATCGTTGTCGAAATACGTAGTCGAAGGCTCATCATCCTGTAATATGAGTCTGAAAACATCGGGAGTAAGGTCAGCCTCTGTGACTTTCATCAAGCCATAAGGGTCGCTTAAGACTTCATCTTCATCCTGCGGAATGTAATCAGATCCGTCGTTGTCTGTACAGGCCTGCAGGCACCATGCCCCCCCCAGAATGAATAAACCGACAGATTTTAAGATCCTGTTGTATGCCATGTGGTAAATAATTTTGCGCAAAGATAGTCTAAAAACTATTAATTGCAAATAACGGCGGGAAGTTATTAAAAACATTCGCAGGGCACATGAGGGGCGGAAGGCTCTCCCGGAAAGGTCATGGCCGGCATGCGGCGGAATCCAATCATATATAACACCAGGCAATGATCCGGTTCAACCATTTCCATCTGAGCCTGAACCAGCGTCTGGTCCCATATTGAACGCCGCCAAACCGCAGGATGAAATCCGGGTAGCCATAATACTTGAATGGAAGCCCTGCATCCATGAATTCCATGTGCTTGCATCCGTTGTCGTATGCATAAGTCAATGCCCCCCATACGGCAAGGATTCCGGGATATTGTCTTGGATAACTCTTTCGCAGGCCTGCTGAGAACCATAAGTAGGCGTTATTGTTTGAAAATATGCAAAATGAGCCTCCTATTATTTTGTTCTTATATTTTACAATGAAAATCTTTCCTGTCCGGGGATATTCGTTGACTAACTCAAGAAAGAACCTGATATTCGGAAAATGCTTGCGCACTTTGGATGCATAGTATTTTTTTAAAAGCTTGAGAAACGCCTGTATTTCATTCATGTCACGGGCGATGTGGATGGATGCTCCGTTTTTCAATCCGTTTTTTATTTGCTTTTTTCTGGACGGGCTCAGACGCTCTTCCGGCTTTTTGCTGTGCAACGAATTATGTATTCGCAGCCAGTTGACGGGGAAATATTGATTCTTTCTGAAATGCCTGTATGCAAACAGGGGATTGTCCAGGTTACGGAATTCGATAAGAAAGCATTTTTTTATTGCCGTCAAGGTCAGGCTATGCAGAAGTTCTTTAAAGATCTCTTCCTGCGGATATTTGTTGTCATATATACCTATCCCGTATATTTCGCATCTTTTTATCAGTGATGAAGGAAATTTCCTTATGCTTTTTCGTATGATTCCCAGCAACTGGCCTATGGGACGATCCTTGTCGTAAGCTATAAAGAACAGGGGCCGGTAACCGGGAGTCCTTTCACAAATCGTGAAAAGTTCTTTTGAATGAAAGAAGTCATTCCCTTTAATGCCATTGGGGATATCTTTGCTATGATAATATGTCCTTATATTCAATTCCACTTTTGCAAAAATAGAGGTTTTTTTGATTATTATGCTGTCATTCAATTTTTTTGTTGTCGTAACAGAGGGGAGTGACATTTTTATATATCGTTGAAATCCGGCATATTTTCAATAGCAGGCCTCAACTCCGCCATTATGAGTCTTCGGAGCTTCATGGGCGATTATTGTGAACGGGCAGTCCGTGCCGCAGGACATGTCAAGGGCAAAGCCGGCACGGTGCTGACAGGCCCGGCATGCGATGCGCTCCGTCACACCCGGGCGTTCAGGCAGGGCGGTCTATGCCCGGATGAAAATTTATTTGGTTAAACTATGTTAAAACGGGGGGGGTAATAATAAAACATTATATTTGCGGAATAAAACGCCCGGGACGGGTTCCTCTGTCTGTCTGAGGGCAACATTTAAGAATTGATAGAATCCGTCTTTGACTTTAAGCAGTACGGTACCTCATCAACAAGATCTCTACTAATATTTTTATTTACTAACACCTAAATTTTTTAATGAATGGAGAAAAAAGCGCGTGCTCAAAGCCAACCGAAGCACAAAGTCCGTCCAAGAGCCTGTTTAGCCCAACGAACGTTCTTCGTACTTATCCTGTTCTTCTTGTCTACGGGGATAACCCTTGCCCAAAAGACACAGATAACCGGAACTGTAGTTGACGAGTCTGGCCTGCCGATTCCCGGAGTGTCCATTGTAGCCGATGACAAGAGTATCAGAACCACTACCGACGCCAATGGAGACTTCACTTTAAGCGTCACCGATGACAAGCAAGTCAAAACCTTGACTTTCTCTTTTATAGGAATGCAAACGCAAGTCATTCCTTATAAGAGTGGAAAAATGAAAGTCGTTTTAAAAGAAGACACCCAGCAAATAGAAGAAGTGGTGGTAACCGGTATGTATGAGCGTAGAAAAGAGGGATTTACCGGATCGGCCAACACCATGACAGGAGATGCGATCCGGAAAATGACATCCGGCAATGTACTGAAAGCCATAGAATTGTTAGACCCGGGGTTTCGCATGGGCAATAATATGATGGCAGGCTCCAACCCAAGCGCCATGCCCGACTTCAACATGCGAGGGCAGTCGAGCATGGGAGATTACAGCACCGATGAGACCGTATTTATGCGCGGTGACATCGATACGCGTCCCAATCAGCCATTATTCGTATTGGATGGCATCATAGGAGTAAGCGTCACCAAAATCATCGACATGGATCCGGAACAAATATCCAGCATCACTTTACTTAAAGACGCGGCCGCCATGGTACTCTACGGCTCGCAAGCCTCTAACGGCGTGATAGTAGTAGAGACCAAAGCTCCGGAAGCCGGTAAATTGCGCGTAACCTACAATGGAAACTATAAGTTGGAGTATCCTGATTTGACAGACTATGACTTGCTGGAAGCGGCCGACAAGCTGGAACTGGAAAGAAGAGCAGGCCTATATGACGAAACAGGAACAGTTGAAAATGTCACTAACAGAAACAACATCTATCGCAGAAAATACTTAGAGGTGCAAAGGGGCGTAAATACATACTGGCTCTCACAACCCTTGCAAACCTCCTTTGCCCACCGGCATGGCATCAATCTGGAAGGAGGCGATGAGACTCTCCGCTACAAACTTTACGCGGGTATCAGCCAGGCCCCGGGTATTATGAAAGAGACCGGAGTTTACGCCAAAAGCGCCAGTCTGGACATCCGTTACCGATATAAAGGATTATTGGTCAGCAATGTCCTCTATGTTGACTATACCAAATCTGACAGAACGTCTCCTTACGGATCATTCAAAGAATACACGCAACTGAATCCTTATTACAGGATTTATGATGAAAACGGACGAATAGCCCAATATCTGGAAAGAAGCATCACCACAGAAGACAAATCCTACATGACATCAGGTGCGGACGTAGGCAATCCGATGTATAACTCTTTGTACAATACGTTTGACAGGAATGTGGCTTTTGAGGTCCGTAACGCGTTCCGTGCCGAATATACTCCTATTCCCAATTTACGCCTCGCCATGGATCTAACCCTGTCTAAAACCACTTCCGATACCGATATATTCAAATCGGCAAACCATACGGATTTTATCTCAACCAGCGATATAGAAAACAAAGGCTCATACAACTGGACCAATAGTACTGATCTGGACTACGACCTCAGTTTCACGGCCAGCTATAACAAAGTATATGAAAACAAGCACTTGTTATCCGCTTATTTACGCTACAATATAAAAGAGAGCAAATATCACAGCGCAGGCGCTTATGCCACGGGATTTCCCAATGACAACATGGACGAGCTCTTCTTAGGCTCCAAGGTCCAGCAGAGTGAGGGAGACGAGAACACCACCCGGGCATTTGGCGGGGTAGCCACTCTGAGCTATACTTATGACCAGCGTTACGCAGCCGACTTGAACGGCCGTTTGGACGCCTCTTCCGAATTTGGCAGGAACAACCGGTACGCTCCTTTCTGGTCTGCCGGAATACGCTGGAATGCAGACAAGGAAAAGTTCATCAAAAAATGGAACTTGTTTGACGAACTGGTATTCAGGGCTACTTACGGTATCACCGGAACGCAAGGATTCTCTTCATACCAGGCATTGCAAATGTACAATTATTCTAATTCCATGCGCATCTATGACAGTTCGGACGTAGTAGGAACCATGCTTTACGGAATGGGCAACCCGGACTTGAAATGGCAGACTACGGACGCATACAACATAGGTATTGACTTTAATATGTTCAACCGCATCTTGAGCGGACGCTTCGAGTATTACTACAAGTACACCAAGAACACAGTACTCGACTATTCCTTACCTCCCTCAGTGGGTTTCAACACCATCAAGGACAACATCGGCAATATTTCCAACAAGGGATATGAATTCACTCTCCGTATCATGCCCTACAATAATGTGCGGCAGGAGCTCAATTTCAACTTTGTCGTAAACGGAAGCCACAACACCAACAAGATTGAAAAAATATCCAACGCCATGCGCGCCCGTAATCAAGAACAACTGAAAGAAGACAGCAGCAATCCCAACAAGCTGTCGCGTCCGTTGCCACGATATGAGGAGGGCTATTCACAATCAATGATATGGGCGGTACGGTCCTTAGGCATTGACCCTATAACCGGACGCGAGGTTTTCCTTACGCGAAACGGGGAACGCACCAGCGTATGGGACGCGGCAGATATGGTTCCCGTAGGCGATACCGAACCGGAACTGACAGGAACATTAAGCGCAAACCTCAACTGGAAAGGATTAAGCGTAAGCCTTGCGGCACGTTATCAATTTGGCGGACAGATGTATAACAAAACATTAGTAGACAAAGTAGAAAATGCCAACTTACGCTACAACGTAGATAAAAGAGCCTTTACCGACCGGTGGATGAATCCTGGAGATGTGGCATTATTCAAATCTGTCTCACAAGAAGTCAATGGTTCCCAAACCAAAGCCAGTACCCGTTTCCTCATGGACGATGACCAGTTTGTCATGAACACTATCAATGTGCAATATCGTTTTGAACGCCGGTATTGCCCGTTCATAAAGAGGCTTGGGCTAAGCAGCGCCTCGGTAGGAGTCTATTTGGAAGACTTATTCCGTCTTACCAGTATCAAGGTAGAGCGCGGCATTGAATATCCGATGTCGCGTCAGGTATCCATGTCACTGAACTTAACGTTTTAATGCAAAAAAATATGAAAAAACCAACTTATATATTATTGTTTGCCGCAGCGACTCTTATGTCGTGCAGCGACTGGCTGGACGTAAAGCCTAAAACCAACATAGAGGAAGAGGATCTCTTCAAAAACGAGCAGGGCTTTAAAGAAGCTCTCACAGGAGTGTACATTGACATGAGTAAAAATACGCTTTATGGGCAAAACCTGACTTATGGATTTATAGACTTCTTGGCTCAGCGCTATTCCGTAAATACAAGTTATGAAGACTTTACCGACCCCAAATGGTATGAGTTCGAGCAAAATTCGGATAATACCCTTAACTATACGAATACTATATGGTCAAGATGCTACAATCTTATCGCCAACCTGAACAACCTGCTTGCAAACATCGAGTCAAACGGAGACGTTATCGTTACTGAGGGGTACCGTAATCTTATAAAAGGAGAAGCCTTAGGCTTGCGTTCATTTCTCTATTTCGATCTCTTACGCATGTGGGGGCCCATTTACAAAAACAATCCGGCATCTCCCTCCATACCTTACCGCACCTCGTTCGACCGGTCGACAGCCAAGCTGCTTCCGGCCAAGGATGTGGCAGACAGCATCATCGTCAGCCTGAAAGCGGCAGAACAGTTATTGGAGGATGATGCCATGGACATCAACTTCCCCATATACGGCGAGACCAGCAAAGCCGACCCGTTCTTAAGAAGGCGATACAAACGCATGAACAAATATGCCGTCAAGGCGGAACTGGCACGCGTATACATGTATACAGGCGACAAGACAAACGCATCCCGATATGCCGATGAGGTGATCAATGCCCAAAAGGCCGACGGCAGCAAGATGTTCGCACTGATTACCGATAATTCAACAGACCATTTGGGCTCCACTGAACTGATTTTCTCCTTGAGCATGGACAGCAATACGTTCGGAGACGAGATAAAAGAGAACTTCATGATTTCCAACTGGAGCTATTACTACATCAACAGCCGGGAGAGGGTTTACGAGCTATTTGATGTGACAACTGACGGCAGCAATGACATGCGCATGCGCGAGGGACTTGGATTCGAAATCACCGTACATGGGGGATTTACCCGCAAATTTGTTCAGGATAATTTTTCTTACGCCTTAGATAATACCATGCCATTGATCCGTCTTCCGGAAATGTATTATATTCTGGCCGAGTGCGCCGATAACCTGAAAGACGCGGCCAAATATCTTTCCACCGTAAGGGGAACCCGTGGAATAGACGATGTGGAACTGCCCAATGAAGAAGAAAGACTCTACAATATAGAGAAAGAATACCGCAAGGAATTTTATGCGGAAGGGCAACTCTGGTACTTTTACAAACGGCATGGCTACAAGACGTTCCAATTCTTCCCGCTTGAAAAAGAACTGACCGAAGCCAATTACCGTTTCAGCATTCCAGACGACGAGATAACCCTGGGCAATATTAATTAAATAACAGAACAAAGAATATGAGAAAAAAATACAATCATCTGACAGGGCTTCTGCTCCTGACACTTTTTGCCGCATGCAACGAAGAAGAAATCCAGCCGTTTTCTGAAAAGCCAGGAGTAAATTTCATGGAAAAGACAACAGATTCCGGAGGTGAAATCTTATGGGGGAACGGATATACTAACCTGAATTCCGTGTTAGACTTTACTTCCCTTTATTCAAACGGCGGGTACGGAATGACAGAAAGTGACATTACCCTTAGAGTCCAGTTGGAAGGCCGGATCAGTGCGACACCGCTAAAAGTAAGGTTCAAGGTACTGCCGGTCGAAGGATTCGACACTCCCCATATCACCGTCCCCGCAGACGGCGTGGAAATCAAGGCGGGAGAATACTTTGCCGATGCCGTATTCATCTATGAGAGGCCCGAAGCCCTCGACAAGGAATACCTGGCCCAGATTGCCGTTGACTACGAGAACAGCGATGTGGTGGCAGGAACCAAAGAAAGACAGACTTACACGCTCATCATCCAGGACACTTTCAAATGGGAAATGATGAGTGTAGAGAACAGAGAGGAATGGGACACCTACTTTATCCCCATAGTCGGAGCGTACGGTCCCGAAAAGGTACGGTTCTTGCTATACGCCTTTGGAAAAATCGGTGAAAAACTGGATGATGTGTGCTGGTATACGGTAAACAACTATTATCCAGATTTTTATGGTTTACAAAGATATATGCCGCAAGTCCGTGAGATATTAGATACCTATAATACAGAACACCCTGATGCCAAAGTACGGGAAGCCGATGGGACATTCGTCGCATTTCCCGAACAGTAAACAAAATAATGGAGGAAAACCTTATGAATAAATACACATATCTGTTGATCGCATTGGCAGGAATACTCATCTGTTCCTGCTATGAAGACAAAGGAAACTACGACTATAATGAAGACATTAAAGACGTACCGGTTACCCTAATGAAAACATACGGAGTAAAAAAGGAAAAGGAGAAATTCAGTTATACCATTGTCCCTGAAATAAATGTCGAGGACCATTATAAGAAAAACCTAAGCTATGAGTGGTATGTGAATACAGAGGGGGCTAACAGTAAGGGAGAACTGATCGGGACCGACGAGACCTTGACAATCGAAATAGATCCGAACCAAGAAGACATGCCTTATACCTACTACATACGCCTGTATGTGACAGACAATCTGACCAAAGCCGTAAACATGCAGCCATCCAAGCTCGAAATCATCAAGCCTTACACTTTCTCATGGATGGTCTTACATGAGACAGACGGGCACGCGGAAATAGGTTCGGTTGAATACATGGGAGGAAGCGTACTGGTAACTCCTGATGCCTACACTAAAGACAAAGGAAGCTCCCTGGCCGGAAAGCCCTTGAAGTTATCTTGCAGACAAATAGCAACATACGAATCTTCATGGAAATATGAAGCACAGTCACAATTCTATCTGACCACCACCAATGAAGAGGAGTCTGGATTACTGAACCCGGCCAATAATTTCGAGATGCGCGGCAAGTGGACGGAAATATTGCATCCCACTCAAAGAGAAGCATACTTCGATCCGAATAACATTATCTTTTATGGAGGAGACCCTGGCGCAATCATGACAAGCAAAGGCAGAGTATTCCTGTCTACCAGTTATAGCCCGGTGATGTATCTGATGTCGAAAGGAGATGATATTTCAGGCGACTATTACATCTCAAAACTTGCAGGCGGTCCGCAGGCCGGTGTAGGCTTCGATGAGACAGGACACCGCTTTCTCAATATATCCATGCAGAACGCCGATATATGGACGGAATTAACTTATGCCGCCGAACCGGGGGATGCAGGCCCCATTACCATGATCCCACGCAATGAAAACAATGCCATTGATCCGGGAAAAATTCCTGAAGATCAAAAGATTGTAGCCTTTGTCAATGGATACCACTATGGAAAGAGCGGTATCGCGCCCTGGCAACGCTACACCATCTATGCCTATACAATTGCCGGATCCCGTTCATACGTATATGTGTTCCAATGCAGGGGACTTACGGGAACAGATCCCGCCCTTCCCAATTACTATGAGTTCACCACTCCGGATGGCATTGACGAAAACACCTTGATGACTTCAGGAAACAGTTTCAGTAATGTCCTGTTCTATGCGGTTGGAAACAAGATATATAAGTTAGATGTATCAAGCGGCAATTCCACCTTAATTTATCAACACGACAACCCGGAAGCTTGGATTTCAGACTTGAAAATGGCATGCGAAGGCTATTCTTTCAATGATGATCAAGACGAAGTAGGAACAGAAGATTACGGTGTTCCGTACAACCGCTGCTTGGGTGTGGCATTCAATCTGCCGGATGGCACCGGTGAAATGACAGTATTGCAGCTCGGCACCAACGGACGCATTTTGGAAGACCAGACCAAATATCCTTCTATACAGATACATAGAGGATTCGGGCCAATAAAGAGTATTGTGTTTATTTAAAGCAATATCAGTCAAAAAGCCAGGCTTATGCAAAGACTGCAATGTACGTCTTTGCAAGCTTGTCTTTTTTATCAGCTGATTCAAAACCGTATAAAATAAAAACGCCATGAAAGCAACATCTTTTATTCTATCCATTGCGTGCGTACTGTGCGCCGCTTTCCAGTCACCGAAACCGACAGAGACCGTACACCTGAAAGGACAACTTGTAGGAATGGGCGCCAACCCCGTCACTATGGCGTACAATGGAGCGGCCTCCATGCTGGGCGACAGCCGGGACATTCTCATCCATACCGATGAGAACGGGTACTTTGACACCCTTATCACCTTAAAAGAATCTGCTTATTTCAATATCAGCCGCAACACGCTTTATCTGTCACCAGGCGATGACATGACCGTACGTATCACTACTGACAATAAGGAGGCCACTTTCCAAGGTATCGGATCACAAGCCAACAACTATATGAAATATCGTCTGTTCCCGAAAGGGGGATCGTATATCGAAAGCGGAATGAACCTGCGAGGCAGCTTTGAAGAGACCAAAACTTTGGTGGACAGCCTGGCCGGGATCAGAAAGAATGAACTGGACGGCTTGCAGAGTGTTTCCGAGGAGTTCAAACGGTTGGAGAGCGCACGCATTCAAGCCGATGTACTCAATAGCTACCTTTCATATCTGTCATACGCAAGTGCTTACTCACGCAACATTGACAGGGAGACCATGCGCCGACAATACGAGGAATTCAAGCAAAAAGTAACCCCATACGCGCAGACCATATATCCATCGCTCATGGACGAGAAGTTTCTGGATGTAGCGGTAGTAAGAGATGTGCTACACGCCCTGTTCAATGAAGAAAATGCCGCATGGGCGGAAGGGCTGGACATCCCCGCAAGAACCCAAGAATTACATGAAGCCTATAAACGCGTATCGCTGCTGCGCCGACAGGCTGACAAGGCAACCGTTGACAGTGTGGAAACTTTCGTTGCCTCCATGCGATATCCCGATTTGGCCAACGAACTGAACCTGAAAGTGGAACAAGTATCACGATTGCTTCCGGGAAAACCGGCATTTGACATGGAACTGACTGATGTGGAAGGAAACATACACCGTTTATCGGAATTCAAGGGAAAAGTACTGTATCTCGATCTTTGGGCAACATGGTGTGGCCCGTGCATCCAGGAATCTCCTCACTTTGAGGCATTAAGCAAAGAATATGCCGGAAAAGACATTGTGTTTATTCCCATTTCGCAAGACACTGACCAGAAAGCATGGAAAAGTTATCTGGAGGCGCACAAGAAAGATCTGTCACAATACCATTCGGCGGACAACACAGCCCACGCCAACTGGCAGATTTTCTACATCCCCCGCTTTGTGGTAATTGACAAGGATTTCAACATTGTAGATGCGTATGCTCCCGTCCCGTCAGACAAGGAGGCCGTCAAGGCGATTCTTGACACCTTATTGAATCCATAAATAACATTATGAGACAAATAATACGTGAGTCCGGGATAAGGAAGCAGTAAAAAAGAACAGGTAACCACAAGAATTTTTTCGTATCTTTTTATCTGATAAACAATAAAATAACAATTTATTGATTACTTGTATAGGTGCAGAATGTTTTCTGTCATGTACGTCTTTTGTATTATTATGAATAAAATTGCCGTATTGTAGATTGATTGGTTATTGTAATGTCAGTTCATAGTCGGCTACATCAAGTCTTCGGCCGAATTTGAAGCCCACTCCCTTGAAATGCGATACCTGACGGAAGCCCATCTTCTCATGGAATGCCATGCTGCTTTCGTGAGGCCATGTAATGCAGGATATCAGGTTATGCAATCCTTGTGCACGACAAGCCTTGATGAGACGCCGCATCAGAAGAGAGCCGTATCCTGACTGTGTATGCTCGGGATGCAGATAGATGGTGACTTCGGCCGTATGGAGATAAGCCGGCTTTTCTTTCCATTCGTGCGCGTAACAATATCCCACGATGTTTCCTTCTTCCAGGCATACAAAGGCAGGATATTTTTCAAGTATGGGCGTAAGTTTTTTCTGCATGCCGGTCTTGTCATATTTTTCAGTATCGAAAGTGATGACCGTATGTTCGGTATAGTAAGAGTAGATGCCGGCTACAGCTTCGGCATCCGTTATGTTCATGGGTCTTATTTCCATCATATAATTTGTTTTCTCACAAAGGTAATCAAATAGTTTGAAATATGTCTGCTTTATCTGATCCATACTTAAGCTTTTTCACGCATATTCCGTATCTTTGCTTCCATAGGATAATGATAGTTTTATGAAGAAACCGTTTGTGCTGTCATGCTTGTCTGTGCTTTCGTTGTGTATGCATGCGCAGACTTATAAAGAGGTGGCCGAAAAGGCTTTTCATTGTGTTGAGGCAGATAGTCTGGACCAAGCCGTCTTTCTTTTCAGAGAAGCTTTGAAGATGGAACCGGCCAACGCTTTTAATGCCGAACTGTTTGCAGCAATGGGAGAGATTTACCGCCAGAAGAAGGATTGGAAAACGGCTTTGGATAACTATACCCTATCGCTGAGCCTCTGTCCCAATTCTGTTCCCGTACTTCTATCGCGTGCCAGTGCTTATATGGAAACGGGCGATGATCACCGTGCGTATACCGATTACTGTGATGTGCTCGACCTCGACAAGAATAATCGCGAGGCTCTTTTCTTCCGTGCTTATCTGAATATGGAAAAGCGTGACTTCAAGGCGGCACGCATTGATTACGATCGTCTGTTGCAGATCGAACCGAATCATGACAAGGCCCGTATGGGACTTGCCATACTGAATCAGAAAGAGGGCCGTCTGAAAGAAGCCTATGACCAGCTTTCCACTCTCATTGCCGCCAATCCGGGTGATGCTTCGCTTTACGCTTCGCGTGCTGATGTTGAGAAAGATCAGGGAGCCTATGGCATGGCCATACTTGACATGGAAGAGGCCATTCGCCTTAAACCCGATGATGCTCAGTACTACGTAGTCTGTGCCGGTATATATCTGAGGCTGAAAAAGAAAAAACCGGCTCGCAATAGTCTTGATAAGGCCGTAGAATTAGGAGTGTCACGTGCTTCTCTGCATGAGTTGTATAAAGAATGCAGGTAAGTAAGCGCCGGCTTTACGGAGCAATAATTAATTCCGTCAACGCGTTAAGGTTAATCTGAGTCAGTCTTTTTTATTATAGAAAGATTTTAAGTCAGCTAAGTTTCCATAGTGTGCAATCAGTCTGCTATTGATATCTCCGGCCGTACTGTAAAAAATGTTTTCAAGCAGTTGAGTTTACAATCTGAAATCCTATCTGTTTAATACCGTTCGTAACCTGTCTTTGAATTATCTGAGGGAACTTCGCTCGTTTTGGCAGACAGTACAAAAGTGTGCCCTGATGATCGGTCAACACTTCGTTTCAATTCGCTTCGTACCGTTTATTTGGATGGGAGGGCCTATTTTGAGGCTGTACATAATGCGGCAAAACCATTTGAAGCGACAACAGAAGAAAATACGCTTCGTGTGTTGGAACCAAATTTATGTGCGGCCTGTAAAACAGCCATCAAACACTATTGGACGGGGGAGAGGAAAAAAAGCGTCCTCCGGCGGATTCCGTCTGCTGATGCGCGGAATCGCGTCCGTTTATTTCTTCAAGACCATATTTCCGCTTTTTCTCTTGCGCGTCTGTGATTTTTTCTATAACTTGCCACCGTTTATCAGCCGGATGGTTTTTCAATGAAGTAACTGTTGTTACATAAAACTTTTTTGCTGAAATTCAGAATGACTTCTAAATAGAGCTAATTAAAAATATTGAATTGATATGATGGGTGCTGGATATTGGATTCTTTTTATTGCAATAGCTTTGATAAGCTATCTGGTACAAGCTAATTTAAAAAGCAAGTTTGAACGTTTTTCGAAAATTCCGTTGCCGAACGGCATGACGGGTTGTGATGTAGCCGAAAAGATGCTTCGTGATAACGGTATATACGATGTACGGGTGATAAGTACACCGGGAATGCTTACTGACCACTATAATCCGATAAACAAAACGGTGAATCTGAGCCAGGGCGTATATGGTGAGTGTAGCGTTGCTGCGGCAGCCGTTGCCGCTCACGAGTGCGGACATGCAGTGCAGCATGCGCGTGCCTATGCTCCGCTTCGCATGCGTTCCGCACTGGTCCCTATTGTGCAGTTCTCTTCAAGCATTGTCTCATGGATATTGCTGATAGGTATGTTACTGCTTAATAGTTTTCCCGGATTGCTTTTTGTGGGAATATTGCTTTTTGCCGTGACCACATTGTTCACTTTCATTACACTTCCTGTAGAAATTGATGCCAGCCGCAGAGCATTGGTATGGTTGAATTCTGCCGGTGTGACCAATGTGAATACACATGACAAGGCTACCGAAGCTTTGAAATCGGCCGCTTATACCTATGTGGTTGCTGCGTTGTCATCATTGGCTAACTTGGTATATTATATCATGATTTACATGAGTCGTCGTGATTAACACTTTGAGTATTTAACATAATAAAAGGACGGATGTGCGTATGCAGGTTCGTCCTTTATTATGACTTGCAGCTGTTACGGATGCAATATATCCAGCGTGTCAGTAACGAGATAGCTTTTGACAGGCCCTGACATTTTCAGTTTCGATTCCAGTCTCAGGTTGCCCGGCAAATTGAAATCACATTCAATATACTGTGATAAGGAAGCCCGCTTTCTGTTTTTAGCCAGTATAGAGAATTGAATAATTCTTGCGACATGAGCCTGATAATTGTTGTGCCGGGAATCATGACTTGTTGATTTCCTCTTCATCATCTTATCCTTTTTTAATACCGCCAACGGGTAAAATATTATTTTGACAATAGAAATAAGGTTAAAATGCAATTGGAGTTGAATAAATGTGGTAAAACCCTAAATTATAACTAAAATTAAGTGTTAGTAATGCGTGAATGTGTTATTTTTGTATTTTTAGTACTTTGGAAAAGTAAGCATGGGAAAATTGTATGTTGTTCCTACACCGGTTGGTAATCTGGAAGATATGACCTTCCGGGCCATAAAGGTGTTGAAAGAGGTGGATCTGATTTTGGCAGAGGATACACGTACTTCGGGTATATTGCTAAAGCATTTTGAAATACAGAATGTTATGTTGCCGCATCATAAATTTAATGAGCATCAATCGGTAGACAAGGTAGTGACACGCATTAAAGGTGGAGAAAATATTGCATTGATTTCTGATGCCGGTACTCCGGCTATATCCGATCCTGGATTCTTATTGGTACGTGAATGTATTCGTAGCGGCATAGAAGTTCAATGCTTACCTGGATCCACAGCCTTTGTACCGGCTTTGGTTGTTTCCGGATTGCCAAATGAACGTTTTTGTTTTGAAGGATTTCTTCCCCAGAAAAAAGGGAGGATCACCCGTTTGACAAATTTGCAAGATGAAGCACGTACAATGATTTTTTATGAATCGCCTTACCGTTTGGTGAAAACATTGGAACAGTTTGTCAAGTTTTTTGGCGCAGACCGTCAGGTATCAGTTTGCAGGGAAATTTCAAAAATATATGAGGAAAGTGTGCGTGGAACCTTGACCGAGGTATTGGAGTTTTTTATCCAAAAAGAGCCTAAAGGCGAAATTGTGATAGTATTGGCAGGGAAAATGAAAAAGGAAAAGAAAAAAGATAATTAAATACACAACGTTTAACGAACTAAAAACAACAGAATTATGAAACAATTAGTATGGTTGTCAGTATTAGCCATTGCTTTGACCACATCATGTGATCAAATAGGGGATGGCAAGGCCTTGCGTGCAGAGAACGATTCTTTAAGAGTTGCTCTTTCTGAAAGAGAAGGGGAATTGGATCAGATAATGGGAACATTCAATGATATTCAAGAAGGATTTCGTTTGATAAATGAAGCGGAAGGCCGTGTAGATTTACAAAAGACTCAAAATGGCGAAAAGTTTTCCGCTACTCAGAAAGTAAAAGATGATTTGAAGTTGATAACAGAAACTATGGCACAGAACCGTGAAAAACTGGCTCAGCTTCAGGAACAGTTGAAAAATAGCCGTTACCAGTCATCTGAATTGAAAAAGGCTATTGCTGCTTTGGAACAAGAACTATCTGAAAAAAGCGAACAGATTAAGAACTTGCAGGCCGAACTTGCTGCAAAAGATATTCGCATAACTGAATTGGACAATGCGGTTAGCGGTTTGACAGCCGATGTAGAAAATCTTTCTGCTGAAAATGAGCTGAAAACCAAGACTGTTGCGGCTCAGGAAAAAGCCATGAATACAGCATGGCTTGTATTTGGCACAAAGTCTGAACTTAAGGAACAGAAAATCCTTAAGAATGGTGATGTGCTGCAAAGCGGTGATTTTAATAAAGATTATTTTACTCAGATAGATATCCGTACAGATAAGGAAATCAAGCTTTATTCAAAGAGTGCCAAATTGCTTACTACCCATCCTGAAGGTTCTTATTCATTGGTGAAAGATACAAAAGGACAATATGTTTTAAAAATCTCTGATCCGAATAAATTCTGGAGTGTTTCGAGATATTTGGTGATTCAAGTCAGATAAGTCTTTATCGGTGTAAATCTGACAAGGCAAAAAATATATGACCGAAATACGAGAATCTGTTTTTTGATTTGAATGATACATTATAGATCGGTTGCAGAAAAGTGCCGGTATGGATCAGGCAGCCCGTATCATACATGATGCGTGGATATGCCGTTAAAGCCGATTGACGAGATAATGTCTTTCAAAGGTTTATATTCCATTCTGTAAAAGACCGGCACTATATTTGTTTTCCGGTAAGTCTGATAAAGACAGTGACAATACAAAAATAACCCGGCAACTGAAAACCAGTTGCCGGGTTATTTTTGTATTGTCAGTGCTGTTATCGTTTCACTACCCATATGCTTATTTCGTAAAGCAGACATATTGGTAATGCCACGATACAAAGTGTGAATACATCTGAAGAGGGAGTAATGACGGCTGCAATGACAAGTATCACCACAATGGCGTGCCGGCGATATCGGCGCATGAATGTAGCAGACAGCATGTTTAGCTTTCCCAAAATCCAGCATAGGACGGGAAGTTCAAAGAGTACTCCCAGCATGAAGCTCATTACTATAAGAGTATCCATATATGACTGCAGGCTTATCATATTTGTCACTTCTGCACTGACCTGATAAGTTCCCAAAAAACGGAATGTCAGTGGAAAAATCAGGAAATAGCATAGCAATACTCCTAACATGAACATGATATATCCCATACAGACGGATCGCATGGAATATTTGCGCTCGTTCGTATATAAAGCCGGTGAGACAAACCGGAACAAAAGGTAAATGCAATAAGGTGATGCGATGAGAAATCCGGTATAAACGGAGACTTTTACATGAATCTTAAATTGTTCTGCCAAGCCTGTATTTATCAGACTGACATTGAAATGCGGACTGACGGTTTCTCCCATCCACGCGCTTATGTGGTTGAATAATATGTAAATGACAAAGTCGTCATTTTTCGGTGCAAGAATGATTTGAAACAGTTCCTTTTTGAAGAAAAAGGCTGCAATACTGCATGCGGCAATGATTACAGCCATTTTTATCAGAGAACTGCGGAGTACGTCCAAGTGTTCCCAGAACGTCATTTCCACAGCTTGTTTCCCTTTAATTGTCATCTTTCTTTTCTGTTTCTTTCATTCCGTCTTTCTTCTCTTCTGTTTCTGGGCCTATGCCATTCATTCCTTCCTTGAAACTGCGTACACCTTTTCCCAAACCTTTCATCAGTTCCGGAATTTTTTTTCCACCGAAAAACAACAACACAATCAACACGATAAAGAGAATTTCCTGAGCTCCTATTCCAAACATGATTATTTACGAATTAAATGTTTTATAAATAAATATCCTCCGAATATTTGCAGCAACATTCCAGGAATACCGATTCTGAAATCCTGTACTGATAGATAAAAATCACCTTTCATAGCCCATTCGCCCAGAGTTCCTGCTATCTGATAGCATGCAACAACCAGTGTTATGAGCAGAATAGACACCTTTTGGCAGCGGTGAGCCGTAAATCCGGCAGCAACTGCCAGCAGAATTGATTTAAACAGGATGACGGGCAGTCCGGTTACGGGTGGCATACCAAACATCCATGAGTTGAGCAGGGGAGACAATACGGCTGTAAGAAGTCCCGCTTTCCAACCATATTTATAGGCTCCGATAAGTGTGAAAAAGTAAATTGGGAGCCAGGCTATTCCTCCTTGGGGAATCAGGTGAAACAGTTGTGGCAATACAATGTTCCCCAAAATAAAAAGCGAGGCTATTCCATAAGTCTGAATCTTGCTGTATGGAAAATTATAAAATCTAATGGTTTCAGTTTTCATGTTATGTTATCTTTTATGGGTTATTTTTTATGTTCATTTTGCATTTTCTCTATAAACCGACCGATAGCATCGATCATTCTGTCTATTGACTGCTCGTTATAGCACAACTGTTCCAATGGGCACCAGCCTGTTCTTGTTCTGTTTTTTATGTGATGAGTTTCCTTTCCATACGTTACGGGAATGCCATGTTCTTTTAACAGAGACAGAGCAGGAGTACTGATGGTGTCAGCATATACCTGATTGATTCCGCCTTTTATCAAGAGTGATGCCGCGGCTTTTCCTATTACTTTGTCAGCTATGCAAGCTCCCTGCATGAACTGGGGTTCATGAGTCAGCAGGTAATACAGGTCGGCCACTCCCCGTTGGCGGAAAATACGAAAACCCGTACCGTTGGCTATTACGCAGGAGCATTTTTCGGCATGCAGTGTTTCTGTCAGTCCGTTCATGTTACAGAGTTCCTTGTTTCAGTTTTTCTACATATTGGTCTATGTGATGCAGCTCGTTTGGAATTCCAATGTTTTGCGGACAGTGAGATACACACTGGCCGCATCCGATACAGTGACTGGCCTGACGCAGGCGCGGAACGCTGCGGTCATATCCTACCAGAAAAGCGCGTCGTGCTGCCTCATAATTCTTGTCGTGCGATGATGTTGAGAGATTTCCTTCATTCACGCATTTGTTGTAATGCAACAGTATCGCTGGAATGTCTATGCCATAAGGACATGGCATGCAATATTTACAGTCATTGCACGGAATGGTAGGATATTGTATCATCAGGTCGGCAATAGTATAGAGAAACTGTTCATCGTCAGCGGAAAGCGGTAAAAGCGGGCAGAAAGAACGCAGATTGTCCTGAAGATGTTCCATGAAAGTCATGCCGCTCAAGACAGTAAGCACCCCCGGTTTGCTCCCGGCGAAACGGAAAGCCCACGAAGCCACACTGCGCTCCGGATCACGCTGTTTCAGACGTGCCACAATGTTGTCGGGCAGCTTTGACAAACGGCCTCCTAATAACGGTTCCATGATGACTGCGGGAATGCTTCGTTTTTCCAATTCTCCGTATAGATATTCAGCATTCGTATTGCGAGGGTTAATCTCCTTGGCATAGTGCCAGTCAAGATAGTTGAGCTGGATCTGCACGAAATTCCATTTGTATTTGTCGTGCTGCGCGAGCAATTCATCAAACACCCTTATATCTCCGTGATAGGAAAAACCTAAGTTCCGCACTCTGCCTGCCTTGCGTTCCTCCACGAGAAAATCAAGGACTCCATTGTCAATGTACCGTGCCTTGAACTCAGCCGGACCATCAGAACCCATGCCGATACCGTGCAGCAACATATAGTCAATGTGGTCCGTTTGAAGTTCTTTCAGCGAATTGCGATACATGGCGATTGACGCTTCGCGGCTCCATGTTGAGGGGGAAAAGTTCGACAACTTGGTTGCAATGAAATATTTGTCGCGTGGATGACGGCTGAGGGCTATCCCTGTTGCGTGTTCCGACTGTCCTTTGCAGTAAGCGGGCGATGTGTCGAAATAATTCACACCGTGCTCCAATGCGTAGTTCACAAGACGGTTCACCATTTCCTGATCAATGGCATCGTTGCCTCCCTCGCGGGCACTGCGTCCGTCAACTGATGGCAGACGCATCATACCAAAGCCTAAAATGGAAACTTTTGCACCGGTATTCGGATTGGTACGGTAAGTCATTCTATCGGCAGGGATTTCTCCCTCCGAAGTCTGATCTCCAGTGACTGGGTTTTGTCTTGAGCCGCAACCGGTCAATGCAGCCGCCGAAACAGCAGCAGTATTAATGCCAAGACGCTTCAAAAACTCCCTGCGGCCTATATCGTTTTTATTTTTCATCGCTCTGTATTTTAGATTGTTCTGTGATTTTCATGCCCCTCCACATAAATGGCACTGAACGGTCGTGCCGGACAAAGGTTCTCGCAGGCACCGCATCCGATGCAGCGCTCTACGTTCACTGCCGGAATTTTGGGAGAATCCACATTGCCAGCATCCGAAGAAATCATTTGTATGGCTCCCGTGGGACAGTGGCGAGCACAATTCCCGCATTCCACTCCGTCAGTCAGGACTACGCAATTCTTTTTAATCCATATGGCGTGTCCGATTTGTGTGGCCGATTTTTCTGCCAGGTCGGCCAGCCTGATGGCTCCTGTCGGACATACTTCGGCACATTTGATACATTCTGGTCTGCAATATCCGTATTCGTAACTCATTTCGGGCTGCATGAGTTTCAGCAGATCAGCCGATGGACGAAGCACCCTGTTCGGACATACCGACACACATAACTGACATCCGGTGCAATGCTGTGCAAAGCGGTGGGCATTTCTTGATCCGGGAGGCAGGATTGGAGTCCGACGGTTAGGAATCTTTTTATTTTCTATGACGGCTAATCCGCCGTCTACTTTCATTTCCTGTGCCTTCAAGGTGGTAGTGGCGGCCAGTACTACAGCCGTTGTCAGGAAGTTTCGGCGTGAGTCGTCTGCCTGTGCATTTTCATTATTATCTACAGGTCGGATGCCGTTGCCTTTCTTTCGCAAACGATAGCTGATGGCATGTTGTCTGCACGTATCAAGACAATCCATGCACGCGACACACCGGCTGTAATCAATGCAGTGATTCTTGCTGTCAATGCAGGCTGCCTTACATTTGTGCGCGCACAAGCCGCACACATTACATTTGTCGGTATCTATTACCGGACGTAAAAGTGAGAAACGTGAAATGAATCCCAGTACGGTTCCTACCGGACAAATGGCATTGCAGTAAATACGTCCGTCTCTCCATGCCAGAATGATGAGAATAACGAATATTGCAACGGCAATGATAAAAGCGGGCATACTCTTTATCCATATGGTTGTTTCATAGAAAGCATAGCTATCGGCCCGTTCGGCAAGGTATGCCAGTACATTGTTCCCATACTGATAGACGGGAGCTAACAGACTGGATGCAATACGTCCGTATGAGCCGTATGGATCCAGCAATGCAACGAATGAACCGAATCCGGCAATAAGAGCTATGATAAACAAAGCGAGGACTCCGTAACGCAGCCATCTCTTTTCGGGCGAATATGAGAAGCGGTATTTCTTTCTGTGAGATCTTATCCACGAAACTATATCCTGGAATACACCCAGCGGACAGATAACAGAGCAATAAATACGGCCGCATATAAAAGTGAGGGCGACAAGAAATAAAATAATTCCTGCATTCACCGCCAGCATTGCCGGAAGGAATTGAAGCTTGGCCATCCATCCGAACCATGCATGAATGCTGCCTGTAAAGTCAAGAAACAGAAAAGTGATCAAGGCAAAAAACAGAATAGCCAGGGTCAGTCTGATTTTACGTAACATGTGGATTAATTATAATGAATATATACTCAAAAGTAGCAAAACCTATGAAATGAACAAAACTTCTTAATGTATTTTAACCTGTTGGATAAATTAAAACAGAGCAATATTTTATTTGACCTGATGCCGGGATTACAGGAATTGACATGTTGCGGAGGGCAGTCATGTCTCCGGTTCTGGCGGCAGTGCGGATAGACAGTCCGCAAATCTTCCTTGCACTCCCGTATCATCATGAACCGGCCGCCGAGCCGGGAAAGAACTGCCTCAATGCGCCTCCGGAACTTCCTGCAAGCCCGCAACAACGGTTCCCGGATCAGCCGATGAGAAACTTCCGGAGTGATGCCTGCGGCTTCAAAGAGGTGCGGCCGGACGGCCTTGTCGCCAAGTGTCAGGCAGCCGTGGTACTCCCGCTTCGCGTCATCCGGACAACGTGTGGTCATGAAAATAGCCCGATGTCATGTCACAGGAATGGACAACGCCCCGTATGCCACAGACCGCATGATCCTATCGTGGCAGCACATCTGCCGGACACATGCCCGATCCCGTGCAAACCGCTCGTAGATGCCGTGGATTTTACCGAACTTTACAATAAAGCCGCGCACGCGCTGATCCCGTATATATAATCCGCGCATCATTAAATTACATAAATCAATGGTATGCGACATTCAACAGATAGTTATATCATCCGATAACGATTACATTTTGCGTAGTTAAAAGAAAAACTATTAAAATTTAAATAACATTTCTTCGCTGTAAAATAATTGAAGAAAAATTTCTCTATTCAGGGCAAAAGCACTACTTTTATCCCAATTTAGAAAACATAGTATTTTTAACTAAAAGAAAGAATCATGAAAATTTCACACATTGAGCATTTAGGCATTGCTGTAAAAAGCATAGAGGAAGCTCTTCCTTATTATGAAAATGTATTAGGTCTCAAATGTTATAATATTGAAACTGTGGAAGACCAAAAAGTAAGAACCGCATTCCTAAAAGTTGGAGAAACTAAAATCGAACTTCTTGAACCAACATGCCCAGAAAGTACCATTGCCAAATTTATAGAAAATAGAGGTGCAGGAGTACATCATGTTGCCTTTGCTATGGAAGATGGTGTGGCTAATGCTCTTGCCGAAGCAGAAGAAAAAGGAATTCGTTTAATTGATAAAGCACCGCGCAAAGGAGCGGAGCAATTAAACATTGCATTCCTTCATCCAAAGTCAACTTTAGGAGTTCTTACAGAATTATGTGAAAAATAACACCTTTTATTATATATGACATATTGTGAGCTGTCTTTATATGACAGCCATATAATAAACGACTTATATTGTTATGAGTAAACAAATAGAAAAAATCAAAGAACTTGTAGATCTTCGTACCCAAGCCCGTTTGGGAGGTGGTGAAAAAGCTATTGGGAAACAGCATGAAAAAGGGAAATACACCGCACGTGAGCGTATTGCTATGCTGCTAGACGAAGGTAGTTTTGAAGAACTGGATATGTTCGTGCGCCATAGATGTACCAACTTTGGTCAAGAAAAGAAATCATTTCCTGGAGATGGTGTAGTTACAGGATATGGAACGATAGACGGACGTATAGTTTATGTCTTTGCACAAGATTTCACCGTATTTGGAGGCTCTTTGTCAGAAACTATGGCGCAAAAAATATGCAAGGTAATGGATTTGGCGATGAAAATGGGAGCTCCGGTTATTGGCATTAATGACTCTGGCGGCGCTCGTATTCAGGAAGGAATCAACGCTTTGGCGGGATATGCCGAAATTTTCCAACGCAATATTCTTGCATCTGGAGTTATACCACAGATTTCCGGCATATTTGGGCCATGTGCCGGAGGCGCAGTATATTCACCGGCGTTGACAGACTTTACTTTAATGATGGAAAGTACTTCTTATATGTTCTTAACGGGGCCAAAAGTTGTTAAAACTGTAACTGGTGAAGACGTTTCTCAGGAAGACTTGGGAGGTGCCAGCGTGCACTCAACAAAATCCGGAGTTACTCACTTCACGGCATCAACAGAAGAAGAAGGGCTTGCGCTTATACGTAAGCTATTGAGTTATATTCCACAAAACAATACGGAAGAAGCTCCTTTCGTAGAATGTACAGACCCTATTGACCGTATGGAGGATTCACTCAATGAAATTATACCAGACAACCCCAATAAAGCATATAATATGTATAATGTCATTGAAGCCATTGTTGATAACGGTGAATTCTTGGAAGTACAAAAAAATTATGCAACTAATATTATCATCGGTTTTGCACGCTTCAATGGCCAGTCTGTAGGTATTGTCGCCAATCAGCCATGCCGTTATGCCGGTGTTCTTGATTGCAATGCTTCAAGAAAAGGAGCGCGATTTGTCCGTTTCTGCGATGCATTCAATATTCCAATCGTATCATTAGTAGATGTTCCAGGATTTCTTCCTGGCACCGGCCAAGAATATAATGCCGTAATCTTGCACGGAGCAAAGCTCCTGTATGCGTATGGTGAGGCAACTGTTCCAAAAGTGACAGTTACATTGCGTAAATCGTATGGAGGATCACACATTGTAATGAGTTGCAAGCAACTACGAGGCGACATGAATTATGCATGGCCTTCTGCGGAAATTGCTGTTATGGGAGGTGCAGGAGCAGTAGAAGTCCTATATGCTAAAGAAGCTAAAGAAGAAGAAGATCCAAAAGCTTTCATGGCCGAAAAAGAAGCAGAATATACCAGACTCTTTGCTAATCCATACAATGCAGCCAAATACGGTTACATTGATGATGTTATTGAACCGCGTAATACTCGCTTCCGCATTATACGGGCCTTAGCGCAACTACAAACCAAGCGGGTTACAAATCCGGCAAAAAAACACGGTAATATTCCATTGTAATAGCATTACATATATATAATAAAACATGCAAAATATGAATAAATACAAAAATTATCTTTTAGGAATATTATTAACTGTAGGATTTGTATCTTGTAGTAGTAATAAGGATAATGCCTCGAAATTATTAATTAATGAGGTATTGACAGATAATGTAACTAATTTTCAAGATGATTACGGCATTCATAGTGCATGGATTGAAATATTTAACAAATCATATGGAAGTGTTGACCTGGCAGGCTGCTTATTAAAAGTAAGCAACACTCCGGGTGACACCATTGTATACATTATCCCAAAAGGAGATATTTTGACAACTATCAAACCCCGTCAACATGCTCTTTTTTGGGCTGATGCTAAATTCAGTCGGGGCACATTCCATACGAGCTTCAAACTTGATGCGGAACGTCCAAATTGGATAGGTCTCTATGACTCTGGAAATAAGCTGTTAGATCAGATCACTGTTCCCATATTAGACGCAGATAAATCATATGCACGTATAAAAGATGCAGCAAAAGAATGGGAAATAAAAGGTGAGAGCGTTGCTAAATATGTCACTCCAAGTACAAATAACCAAACTATTGAAAAAAACGAAAAAGTTGAAAAGTTTGCACAACATGACAATACAGGAATAGGAATGTCTGTATCTGCCATGTCTGTTGTCTTCGTAGGACTTCTTCTTTTATATGTCATTTTTCGAACTCTTGGAAAAGCAGTTTATGAGAATAAAGGGAGAAAAACGGACAAACAACCTGTAACAGTTATGAAACAAGAAGAAACTGTAAAAAAGACACCTGAATGTACAGACGAAGTATATGCAGCTATCGCAATCGCATTGGCACTTCATGAAGAATTGGGGGGGATACATGATATTGAATCAAACATATTGACAATTCGTCACTTGCAATCTCCATGGAACGTAAAATACAATGCTTTACGTGTTGCTCCTGAAAAAATACCAAATACAATTATTAATAAATTGACTTCTTCTTATGAAAGAATATAAGTATACCATTAACGGTAAGGAATACAAAGTAACAATTGGCGAAATAGAAGATAACATTGCCAATGTAGAAGTAAACGGCCAATCTTATAAAGTAGAAATGGAGAAAAAAGAAGTTGCAGAAAAGCCGGCTGTACGTCCTCCGGTTGCCAAACCTGTTCCAGCTCCGGCAAAACCGACAGCTCAACCTGTAGCTGCAGGTAGTGGTAAAGGCGTGAAATCTCCACTTCCTGGTGTAATCTTAGACGTTAAAGTCAACGTTGGTGATGAAGTTAAGAAAGGACAGACTGTAGTGATTCTTGAAGCCATGAAAATGGAAAATAATATTAATGCAGATCGTGACGGAAAAATTACAGCCATTAACGTAAAACAAGGAGATTCTGTTCTTGAAGGGACTGACCTAGTGATGATTGGATAATAATTAACATATGGGAGAATTTATATCATTTTTAGTAAATAATCTAGCAGATTTCTGGACGTACACAGGCTTTTGCAATGCTACACCCGGACATCTGATAATGATTCTGGTTGGATTGTTATTCATTTACTTAGCCATAGCAAAAGAATTCGAGCCAATGCTGCTGATTCCTATCGGATTCGGAATTCTGATAGGGAATATACCTTTTAATATTGAAGCCGGACTGAAAGTCGGTATTTATGAAGAAAGCTCTGTATTGAATATCCTGTACCAAGGAGTAACCTCTGGATGGTATCCGCCGTTAATATTCTTAGGTATCGGAGCGATGACAGATTTTTCGGCATTAATATCCAACCCCAAATTGTTATTGATAGGCGCGGCTGCCCAATTTGGTATTTTCGGAGCTTATATGATCGCGCTTGAAATGGGATTTACTCCCAGCCAGGCTGGTGCAATTGGAATTATCGGAGGAGCAGACGGCCCGACAGCCATATTCCTCTCTTCAAAACTGGCACCTAATCTGATGGGTGCGATTGCTGTTTCAGCATATTCGTACATGGCTTTGGTTCCAGTGATCCAGCCTCCTATCATGCGCTTGCTTACAAGCAAGAAAGAACGTATTATGCGTATGCCTGCGCCACGTGCAGTATCGCATACAGAAAAAGTTATGTTCCCCATTATCGGTCTGTTGCTAACTTGTTTCTTAGTTCCTTCAGGCTTGCCGTTGTTAGGCATGTTGTTCTTAGGGAACTTATTGAAGGAAAGCGGGGTAACCCGCCGACTGGCAGAAACAGCTCGTGGCCCGCTGATTGATACTATTACAATTTTGTTGGGATTGACCGTAGGCGCATCTACTCAAGCATCAGAATTTCTGACATTCGATTCTATTAAGATTTTCACCTTAGGAGCTCTTTCGTTTGTTATCGCTACAGCATCTGGTGTGATTTTTGTCAAGATTTTCAATCTGATATTACCTAAGCATAAACGTATTAATCCGTTAATCGGTAATGCCGGAGTATCAGCAGTGCCTGATTCTGCACGTATATCTCAAGTGGTTGGACTGGAGTATGACCCGACAAACTATTTGTTAATGCATGCTATGGGTCCGAATGTCGCCGGCGTTATAGGATCAGCTGTAGCTGCAGGTATATTACTTGGATTCTTAATGTAGTCTTGTATTTTAAAGTAAAAAATTTTGACTGCAAAGGGCGTGACAGAGGAATTAGAAAAGAAAGTGTATGAAGGGGAATCCCTCATGCCGGAAGAAGTGCTTCGGGCAGTCGGGGAGACCTCCCTTGACGCGCTCTGTAGCATGTCCCACCGCGTTACGATGAGATGCGCGTCACGTAAGTTTGACTTGTGTTCCATCATCAACGCCAAGTCGGGGCGTTGTTCCGAAAACTGCAAATGGTGCGCGCAGTCAGTGCATCACGATACGGGGGTAGCCGTCCACGGCATCATCCCGGAAGAGGAATGTCTGCGTCAGGCACAAGTAAACGAGAGTTCGGGAGTTCGGCGGTTCGGGCTGGTGGCGAGCGGGAAAAGACCAACGGGACAAGAAGTGAAAAAATGGTGCGGGCATCTCGCGCATCTGCGTAAGAATACGGGTCTCAGCCTATGTGTATCGCTGGGGCTTGCCTCCGAGACACAGTTGCGCGACTTGCACCGTGCGGGGGCTTCCCGTTACCATTGTAATCTGGAAACGGCTTCTTCCTATTTCGACAGGCTGTGTTCCACCCATACATGGACGCAGAAAGTGGATACCCTGCGTGCCGCGCGCCGTGTGGGGATGGAACTCTGTAGCGGGGGTATCATCGGTATGGGGGAGGATATGCGGCAACGTGCAGAGCTGGCGTTCGCACTTCGTTCTCTGGATGTCTCTTCCATCCCCCTGAATCTGCTGAATCCCATTCCTGGAACGCCCCTCGAAGCCATGACGCATTTGAGCGATGAAGAAATCCTGCGCACCATTGCCCTGTTCCGCCTTGTAAACCCCTCCGCATATCTCAGGTTCGCCGGAGGACGCTCAAGACTGAGCGAAGATACGATGCGTCAGGCCATGTACGCGGGAATCAACTCGGCTATCGTGGGTGACCTACTTACAACGGTGGGATCAAGTGTAAAGGAAGACATAAAGCGGATAAGGGAGACGGGATATGAATTGTGAGCGGTACACTGCCATCCATGTCACGGAAATTACGGCATCCCGTGCCGTCTGTCTTAAAGGTGAAACGGGTGGGGTGTGTCATCCCGCCGGAGGACGGCACGGAAATTCGCAGACGGCATGCTTTCATGGCGATGTGCCGTTTCGTCCCGGATTCCCAGTGTCGGTTTCAGTTCAGCAAAGCGTGGGACGATCCGGCATTCTCCCGTTACGCCAGAACAAGACGGTAACACTGCGTGTTGTCCGTACTGACATTGGTGTCAATGGCGCAAGGTGTGGGTGGATGCGTTACGCCAAAAATCGTTCGATGGCACGTGTTTTGAGATAGTCAAGTCCGAGATCCACAGCTTGTTCACTTCCGCTTTCATGTCGGTTTCCGGATCATGCAAAAAATATTTCGGTGCGCTGCTGAAAACATTACGATAAGATGCTGATGGCTGACACCTCCTCAGAGATGTCGGATTTGAATTTAATCGCTTATAAAAGTTCCGCTGGCCGGTAAATGAAATCATGCCTGAGGGCATGATGGTTGCAGAACGCAGTAAGCTTCTGCGAGACAGCCCTGATGATAAAGGAAATGGTTATCGTCAGGGTGCGTTTACAAACAAGGGAAAAATTGGAGCTTCGTATCCCAGAGACCGCCATGACAACTTTCATCCGCAGATTCCTGCGGTTCTGCGCAGTCAAGAGGAGGAATGTGACCCTTTGGCTTCTTCGCCATATCTGTCAAGAAAGGAACACGGAATGAAGCCTGCCGGATTCACACTCATTAAAAATTCCGCGTTGCTTTTTTCAGGATATTGAATCCTGTAAAATCCAAGGCAGGGGATGAATCTCTGGAATATTTTTCCTCCCTTATCCATGAAAAAGAGTCTTCCGTTTCTGCCGTCAGGCCTTATTCCGGGGAACACCTGAAGATACAAAAAACTCACTGATTCGCAATGCTTTGAATATGATTAGATTATCTACTGAATTCCCTATTACAAGCGTTAAGAATAAAATCGTTATCTTAAAAGCTTATTCTCAGAATCAGGAAATGCGATTTTTGGCTTGAATCGCTTTGCTTCATTAAAATCCATCATTGCATAAGACATAATAATTACCACATCTCCTACCTGTACCTTACGAGCAGCAGCACCATTCAAACAAATACAACCCGTTCCTCTTTCTCCTTTAATCACATAAGTCTCAAAACGCTCACCATTATTATTATCAACAATTGCAACTTTTTCACCTGCAATCAGATTAACGGCATCCATTAAATCTTCGTCAATAGTAACACTTCCCATG
>CAYUIJ010000006.1:36908-42902 GCA_964444735.1 uncultured Bacteroides sp.
TAATTCAGATTGGCCTCTGTTACACGTACACAATGAAGTTTTGACTTTAATACTTCAATCATCATTTCTTTCTATTTAATAAGGCAAAAATCGAAATTGTTATATCTCCTTATATTTAATATTATCAATCAGACGAACATCGCCACAATAAACAGTAACACAACCTACAATATAATCAGAATCGGTCCAATCTGAAATGGCCTGCAAAGTTTGTCCATCTACGATTTCAAAATATTCCAAGCACAAGCCTTCTATTGCCTCAATGGAACGCTCTACCCAAGCTTTGGTCTCTGCAAGAGCATGCGTCTTCGCATATTCCAAGCTTGCAAGTAATGTTTTCGAAATATTCAATGCTACAATACGCTGATCTGATGAAAGCAACGCGTTACGGCTACTTAAAGCCAACCCGTCTTGATCGCGCACAATAGGACACCCGACAATTTCCAACGGAAAATTCATCTGACGTACCATTTCACGTATAATTGCCAACTGTTGGAAGTCTTTTTCGCCAAAATAAGCTCTGTCGGGTTTTACCGTAAGAAATAATTTACTGACAATCTGGCATACACCATTAAAGTGTCCCGGACGATAAATACCCTCCATAACCGTATCTAACGGTGCAAAACTAAAACAACGTGTGTCCTGTTCCGGATACATTTCCTCAACTGAAGGAACAAACGCAAAAGATGCGCTTATACTTTTCAACAATTTGCAATCGGCTTCCAATGTCCGCGGATATTTAATCAAATCGTTTCTGTCGTCAAACTGTGTTGGATTTACAAAAATGCTAACCACCGCTACGTCATTCTCTGCGACACAACGTTTCACCAAAGATGCATGACCTGCATGTAAAGCCCCCATTGTAGGTACAAGACCTATCTTTTTCCCATGCACTCTCAATGCATCAAGTGCAAGTTGTAGTTCCTGAATAGTATGTACTAATTTCATCCTTGTATGTCTTATTGATTTTCACGTTTGAAAACTGTTGCAAAATAAGCTATTATCTAGCATATAAAGAAACATATTAAGACAAATTTCAGTCAATAAAAAGGATACAGAACCTTTTATCTTACCAAAAGCATATATAAACAAGTCCTCTATTGACTTAAAAATAATTAACGACACCTTATTGTCCTTTTCGCCAATATTTTATATCTTTGTGAGATGATTTATGACAAAGACAAATAACAATGAAGGCAAAGAAAATCTTATTTATTACTCAAGAAATTACCCCTTATGTACCTCAATCTCAAATGTCTGTAACAGGTAGAGAATTGCCTCAGTATATTCAAGAGACCGGACGTGAAATCAGGACATTCATGCCCAAATGGGGAATTATCAATGAGCGCAGAAACCAGCTTCACGAAGTTATCCGTCTTTCCGGTATGAATCTCATCATTAATGACACAGATCATCCATTGATAATAAAAGTAGCGTCTATCCAAGCTGCCCGCATGCAAGTATATTTTATAGACAACGATGACTATTTTCAGCGCCGTCAAATGACAGCGGATGAAAATGGAAGGGAATATGATGACAATGACGAAAGAGGCATCTTTTATGTACGCGGTGTTCTTGAAACAGTGAAAAAGCTTCGCTGGTGTCCGGAAGTTATTCATTGTCACGGATGGATGAGTGCTTTGGCGCCGTTATATATTAAAAAAGCATATTGTGACGAACCTTCATTCAGAGATACAAAAATTATATATTCAACTTATGGCACAGGTTTTCAGTCAGCAATAAGAAAAGATCTGGGAGTACATGCAACATTAAAAGGAATTGACGAAAACGACATTAAAATATTAAACTCCGCACAAAACTGTATAGACATAGAAAAAATAGCCATTGCATATTCTGACGGACTTATTATGAACAGTGAACTGGCAAAAAAAGAACTGGCAGACTATGCGCGTGAATTGGATATACCTGTATTAAATTATCAGTCAAATGAAAAAATGTTTAAAGACGCATGCAGCAAATTTTATGATGATGTGTGGGGTAAAGGAAAAAAGTAAATTTCTGCATTCTCTGTATAAAAGAACAATACAAACAATGGGAATAAAAAATATAATTAAAGGAGCGTGTGCTGGCATTTTAACATTGTGTGCCATATCATGTGATGACAATACATCAAATTTAGGGATAGAAGTTATGCCTGACAATGATTTTACAATCAGTACTCAGGAAAGTTATCCGAGCGAAATCGGCTCATATAAAGTAGACAGCATTCTAGCACGTAGTACGACTGCCTATTTGGGTAAATTTACTGATCCTTATACAAATACGGTTTTTCAATCAGACTTCCTGACACAATTTTATTGTCCGGAAGGTTTTGAATTTCCGGAAAAGGAAATAATGAAAAATCCGGATGCGCCGGAAGTCAAGGATATAGAATTGAATTTATATTATTCCAGCTATTTTGGCGACTCCATTTCGCCACAAAAGCTGGCGATTTATGAACTGAATAAAGTTCTGCTCCCGGATGAGCTATACTATACCAATCTTGACGCGACGGAATTTTATGATGTAACTCAGGCTCCTTTGGCAACACAAGCATATACAGCCATTGACATAGTAAATGGTGATTCTTTATATTCTACCAATGGAGTACACATGATTTCCATCAAACTTCCCCAGAGTTTCGGAAACAGGATAATAAAATCATATTATGATAATCCCGGTTATTTCCAGAACTCCGAAAAATTCATCAACAACGTATTAAAGGGATTTTATATTAAAAACGAACAGGGAGATGGTACAATCTTAAATATTGATTATGTACATTTAAATGTATATTTTGAATATTACGTTGAAAGTTCAAGCGGAAATGCAGACTCTCTTATAACAGCGTATAGTCAGTTTATCGCAACCCCGGAAGTTGTACAAGAGAATCATTTCCAAACAGATAATCTGGAACAAATACTTGCAGACGAAAGTTGCGCATACATTCAAACTCCGGGAGGAATTTTTCCGGAAATAACATTGCCTATTGATGATGTATCATTAAATGATACCATTAATTCTGCATCACTTACTATTTACAGAAAAAACAACTTAAACAGCACCCCGTACCAAATGGGAACTCCTGATGAACTGATGATGGTACGCAAATGCGACTTGAAAGATTTCTTTGAAAAACAAAATGTTCCTGACTACAACACTTCATACATTGCATACCTGTCAGGTAATCAATATGCTTATTCTAATATCACAAATCTGATTAATTATTTAAGAATACAGAAACGATCCAATCCGGACACCTATAATAAAGACGAAGACTGGAATAAGGTAGTGTTAGTCCCTATAACTGAAGTAACCCAAACTTCTGGAAGCGCAACTACAATCGTAAGAGTCCTTCATGACTTGAGTCTGACCTTTACCAAGCTGAAGAAAGAAGATATAAAACTTACCATTATTTACAGCAAGTATAATGAATAATGTACGGCTACTTGTAAAAAATAAAATCAAGGCTGCCTTTTTTCGAAACCATAGGTTGCAAATCATAGACTTTATAAATTATCAATAAAACGACAATTATGTTTAGACAAGCATATTCATTTTTTAATAAAAAACTTTTCTATATACAGTTTACTACATTGCATACAAACCAAAACAGACTGAATTTATGAATAAGACCTGTGCAGCAACAATGTCTGCGGCCATGCTACTTGTATCCTGCTCTACAGACGGCATTCAGGGCGAGTCTGATGACGCTGTCATCGAAAGACAGAAAATCACGATAGAAAACGGGCAACTGACTCCAGAAGCCCTATGGGCTATGGGAAGAATCGGCAGCATTGCCGTATCACCCGATGCGCAAAAAATAGCATATACCGTATCATACTATAGTGTTTCCGAAAATAAAAGCCACAATGTAATTTATCTGATGAACTCTGATGGCAGCGAAAATACATTATTGACTCGCAGTGTCTGCAATGAAGGAGAACCATGCTGGATAAAGAATGGCAGCAAAGTGGCATACCTGAGCCCGGCAAATGGAAAGAATGAAATCTGGGAAATGAATCCTGACGGAAGCGAACGGAAAATTATAGCTACATATGAAAAAGATATTGAAGGATTTGCTTTTTCACCTGACGAAAAGAAACTTCTATTCATAGCACAAGTAAAATACGGGCAAACGACTGCAGACATTTATCCCGATTTGCCTAAAGCATCCGGACGTATAGTCAATGATTTGATGTATAAGCATTGGGACGAATGGGTAGAAAGTATTCCTCACCCGTTCGTAGCTGACTTTGACGGAAAAGCTATCAGCAATGTAACGGACATTCTGGAAGGAGAACCCTACGAATCACCGATGAAACCCTTTGGAGGTATCGAACAGTTAGCATGGAGTCCCGATTCAAAAAACATCGCATATACTTGCAGAAAAAAGACCGGGAAAAATTATGCCATGTCTACCGATTCAGACATATTTCTATATAGTCTTGACACCAAGCAGACTTCAAATCTCTGCAAGGGAGAATATGATAAAAACACAACGGGAAGCGATAAATCACAAGATTTGAATATAGGTTATGATACAAACCCGCAATTCTCTCCTGACGGAAATTACATAGCATGGCAAAGTATGGCCAGAGACGGATATGAAAGCGATCGTAACAGACTTTGTGTATATGACCTGAAAAATCGAACCAAAATTTATGTTACCGAAAGCTTTGACTCAAATGTAGACGGCTATTGCTGGAACAACGATTCACAATCATTATACTTTATCGGAATATGGCATGCTACAAGCATGATATATAAAACAAATCTCACCGGAGAAGTAGAGAAACTGACAGATGGCATGTTCGACTATAACTTGGTAGGTACATTGGGAGACAAACTGATAAGCAAACGCCACTCTCTCAGTACACCCGATGAAATATACAGTGTAGATCCGTCATCAGGAAAGATTGCTCAGTTAACGACTGAAAACAAACACATCCTTGACAAAATACAAATGGGAAAAGTTGAAGAAAGATGGATGAAAACTACTGACAACAAAGATATGCTGGTATGGATTATATATCCGCCTCACTTTGAGGCCGACAAAAAATATCCTGCTCTACTCTATTGTCAAGGAGGACCGCAAAGTGCGGTAAGCCAATTCTGGTCATTTCGATGGAATCCACAGATAATGGCGGCAAACGGATACATTGTAGTCGCTCCCAACCGCAGAGGACTTCCAGGATTCGGAAGTGAATGGCTTGAAGAAATTAGCGGAGATTATGGAGGGCAATGTATGAAAGACTATCTGACAGCTATTGACACCTTTGCCAAAGAGCCGTTTGTCGACAAAGATCATCTGGGTTGTGTAGGAGCAAGCTTTGGCGGATTCTCTGTATATTGGCTGGCCGGCCATCACAATAAACGTTTTAAAGCCTTTATTGCCCATGATGGGATATTCAATATTGAACAGCAGTATCTGGAAACAGAAGAAATGTGGTTTGCCAACTGGGACATGGGCGGCTCATACTGGGATAAGAACAATCAGACAGCACAACGTACATTTGCCAACTCTCCTCACAAATTTGTAGATAAATGGGATACTCCTATTTTATGCATTCATGGGGAAAAAGATTACCGTATTCTCGCATCTCAAGGTATGTCTGCATTCAATGCGGCTGTTCTTCGCGGAATCCCTGCTCAACTGCTGATATATCCCGATGAAAACCACTGGGTGCTGAAACCTCAGAACGGAGTTTTATGGCAACGTACATTCTTCAGATGGTTAGACAGATGGCTTAAACCAGCAAATGATGGAGCAACCAACGAATAACCGGATGGCTACATAAAAAACACAGGAAACATTACAGTTTTCCAAGATGTCAGAGGTGACTTAATACAATTGTATTACGTACCCCTCACTATGATAATGCCCTGTCCCATGAATACACCCTTGTTTCAGATGCCGGCTTCCGTCTGCACAACAGTATAGTCGGCTAAGGGAAGCACGACTTAACGTATCCTGTAACGCCATGCATCTCT
>CAYUIJ010000006.1:43002-52381 GCA_964444735.1 uncultured Bacteroides sp.
TATAGTCGGCTAAGGGAAGCACGACTTAACGTATCCTGTAACGCCATGCATCTCTGTCACTCCGCATGGCAAGCGACTCATAACCTGCACGACAGCGATATGCTTGAGCTTTTGGGTAGGCTTCGGATTTTCATGCCGGAAACGGATAGCAAGCTGACAACGATAGTCATACGCACTCACCATAATTGCTACTACGTACATATTCCACGCAGCCGGGTCAAATTACCGTGAGCCGCGAGTCTTTATTTAACGTCTCGCTCGTAGCCAGATACCGAAAACGCTATTTATTAAGCGTTCTCCTGAGCGGAGAGGCTCGCAAGAGCCTTACTCGTTGTCAGAAGAGTCAAGCTTTGCGACCCTCTCCGCAAATTCTTGCGGACTTAGGGTGCTGGTCCCGAACCAACCGCCTGCCCGCGCAGCCGCACGTGTCTCGGGGGTGTCTGCCACCATGGCAGCGTTGTCATACAAGTACTGACACATTCGATTAGCGGCAGCTTGAGCTTCGGTATCGTTTCGTGCGAGCCCGTATACCTCATGGTAAGAGCGATGTTTGCCGTCTTTACGCTCCAATTTAACGGCTATTATATCCATGTGCCATGGAATCAGTGTTATTTCTTTCCCTATCGGAAAGAAGCCCGCATCGGCTTCTGGAATGAATACCCGACTAGGACTGGTCCTACCGGCAGAGTTCCTTACCCTGAGCAGGTATCCTGTTCCGTCTGCTGTCTTCTCCTGGGAGACTACGATGTAAGTCTGCGGCTCACCGCACTGCAATTTATGATACTGTCTCATAGTCTGTTTATTTTTAAAGTAAGGGTCAGACATATAAAATTAATGCCCGTATTCAGAAACAAATATTACAAGACATTATTTTTCAGAACTTCATATTCCTTTTTCAGAAAGGTAAATCATCTTTATCATCAGCCGTAAAATCAGCCGGAGCTGCTGATGGAAAAGGTGCTCCCATTGGTGAAGTTTGTTCTGACACAGGATTTGCAGCGACACGCTCGACTTTCCATGCTCTGATTTTGTTGTACCATCGATCTTGCCATTGATGGGCGTCAATATTAAACGATATTGTCAACTCTTCACCCATTTGAATTTTAAATTGTGCTATTTTATCTGCTCCCCAGACCTCAAAACACATTTTACGAGGATACTGGTCATGGTTTTCAATCACATATTCCTGAGCTTTCCATTCATTTCCCGTACTCTTTGAAACGCCTTCTTTAGGCTGGAGTATGGCAATAATCTTACCTGTAAATTCCATTATTTCTCATTATTAAATTGTCTGCGAATGTACATTTTTCTTATTAATTAAACGAATTTTCAAATATTTTTTATGAGTGTTACATTTAAAATGATTAGCTTTGCCTGATAATATAATATCATTTAAACTAAAATACCATAGATATGAGATTTATTGTTTCGAGCACGGCTTTTCTTAGCCATTTGCAAGCTATCAGTCGAGTTATCAACTCAAAAAACACACTTCCTATCATGGATTGTTTCCTTCTCAATCTGGAAGATGGAACTTTGTATATTACAGCTTCAGATACAGAAACAACCATGTCAACTTCGATAGAAGTGACAGAAAGTGACAGCAATGGCAGTTTTGCCATAGCAGCCCGCACATTGCTTGATGCGATGAAAGGAATTCCCGAACAGCCGGTTACATTCAACATAAATCTGCAAAGTCTGGAAATCACCGTACAATACATGAACGGACAATATTCCGTGATAGGACAAAACGCTGATGAATATCCAAGCCATGTGCCCTTGGGAGAAAAATCCGTTCATCTTGATATTCCGGCAAACATACTGCTTGACGGAATTAATCGTACCATCTTTGCAACAGCCGATGATGAGCTCCGCCCCGTTATGAACGGAATCTATTTTGACATAACTCCGGAAGATGTCACCATGGTTGCGTCAGATAGTCACAAACTGGTACGAAATAAAAATTATACGGTTAAAGGCAGTGACAGAGCGGCTTTCATATTACCAAAAAAACCTGCAAACCTGTTAAAGAATATCCTTACCAGAGAAGAGAATACCGTAAGTATTGATTTTGATGAGCGCAACGCGGTTATTACAATGGAAAATTTCAAAATGATTTGTCGTTTGATTGAAGGGCGTTATCCTAATTACAATTCTGTGATTCCGCAGGATAATCCATACAAAATCATTATTGACCGGAATATGTTCTTAAGCGCGATGCGGCGTGTTTCCGTATTCTCTTCACAATCAAGCAGCCTTGTAAAGCTCAGCCTTGAAGAAAACAAGCTGATTATATCTACACAAGATATTGATTTCTCAACTTCAGCTGAAGAGTCAATACTTTGCCAATATTCCGGAATACCAATGAGTATCGGATTCAAAGCTCCATTCCTGATTGACATTCTAAACAATACTCCGGGACAGGAAGTTATCATCGAATTGGCCGACCCCTCACGTGCTGGTGTTATTGTTCCATCCGGACAAGAAGAAGGCAGTCTGTTGATGCTGCTTATGCCAATGATGCTTAACGATTAATAGCGGCACATAGTCATGAAATTGAACTTAAAGAATCCGATTGTATTTTTTGATTTGGAAACAACCGGTACCAATATAAGCTCAGACCGTATTATAGAAATCTACTATCTTAAAATATATCCAAACGGGAATGAAGAAAGCAAGACACTTAGAATAAATCCGGAAATGCATATCCCGGAAGCGTCAACTGCAGTTCACGGAATACACGATGAGGATGTTGCCGATTGTCCGCGTTTTAAAGAGGTGGCAGCCAATATAGCAAAAGATATTGAAGGTTGTGATTTGGGAGGGTTTAACTCTAACCGCTTTGACATTCCTGTATTAGCGGAAGAATTTTTAAGAGCCGGCATAGACATTGACCTGAGCCGCAGAAAATTTGTCGATGTCCAAGTAATTTATCACAAACTGGAACAGCGCACGTTATCTGCTGCATACAAATTCTACTGCGACAAGAATCTGGAAGATGCTCATACCGCAGAAGCCGACACACGGGCAACTTATGAGATATTAAAAGCTCAATTGGACCGCTATCCTGATGTCCTTCAAAATGACATTGCATTCCTTGCAGATTATTCAAGTTATAATCGTAATGTGGATTTTGCCGGAAGAATGGTTTATGATGACAATGGAGTGGAAGTATTTAATTTCGGAAAATATAAAGGTATGCCTGTCGCAGAGGTTCTTCGTAAAGATCCAGGTTATTACAGTTGGATTCTCCAAGGAAATTTCACTTTAAACACCAAACAAATGCTGACAAAAATCAGAATCCGGGAAGCCGTTAAATAAACACCATGCTTGAAGGAAAAAAATTTGTACTGGGAATCAGCGGAAGCATAGCCGCGTACAAGGCTGTCTGTCTTGTCCGTGCATTAATCAAAAAGGGAGTTGAAGTGCAAGTTGTTATCACACCGGCAGGAAAAGAATTCATTACTCCCGTTACCTTGTCTGCTCTGACCAATAAGCCTGTTATCAGTGAGTTTTTTTCACGGCGTGACGGAACGTGGCATAGCCATGTTGATTTGGGCTTATGGGCTGACGCCATGATAATTGCTCCGGCAACAGCTTCCACCATCGGCAAAATGGCAAACGGAATAGCAGACAATATGCTCATTACGACTTATCTTTCTATGAAAGCACCGGTATTTGTGGCACCAGCTATGGACGTGGATATGTTCGCACATCCTGCGACTCAAAAAAATCTGGAAACACTATGCTCCTATGGCAACCATATCATTGAACCGGGCGAAGGCGAGCTGGCCAGCCGTTTAGTTGGTAAGGGTAGAATGGAAGAGCCGGACAATATCGTTCGTGTTTTGGAAGAATTTTTCAGCAAAAAGGAAGACTTGGCGAAAAAAAAAATAATAATAACTGCCGGACCAACCTATGAAAGAATAGACCCTGTACGATTTATCGGCAATTACTCCTCAGGAAAAATGGGATATGCTGTGGCTGAAGAATGTGCCTCCAGAGGAGCGGAAGTTATACTTATAAGCGGGCCTGTACAGATGAAAAGCGTACATCCCGGTATACATCGGATAAATGTGGAAAGCGCGGAAGAAATGTATTTGGCTGCAATCAAAGAATATCCTGATGCAGACGTGGGCATTTTATGTGCGGCCGTTGCCGATTTTACTCCCAAAACAGTATCTTCGGAAAAGATAAGGCGTGAAAAAGATGATCTGATATTACAGTTAAAGCCGACACATGATATAGCTGCGGCGTTGGGACGAATAAAGACACAAGCACAGAAACTCATTGGATTTGCATTGGAAACGAATGATGAGGAAAGTCACGCACAAGATAAGCTGAAACGAAAGAATCTGGATTTTATTGTTCTCAATTCTTTACACGATTCTGGTGCGGGCTTTCAGCATGACACCAATAAAATCACCATCATTGACGATAAAGGCTCGACATCTTATCCGCTAAAAAGTAAAAAAGAAGTAGCTGTCGATATTGTTGATCGGCTTTGCAAGGAGTTATTTTAATGAAGTACATTCAAGCAGAAAGATATGTTACAATCTTTGTTCATTCAAAACTATGCATTAATTGATACGTTAAATATCCAATTTCAAACTGGCTTTTCTGTAATCACTGGTGAAACGGGTGCCGGTAAATCAGTCATTCTTGGAGCAATTGGCTTGTTATTAGGACAACGGGCCGATAGCAAAGCCATCAAAAAAGGAGCTTCACGATGCATCATTGAAGCACATTTCCAAATAGCCGGATACCGTATGCAGGATTTTTTTGAACGTTATGATTTGTCTTATGACGATGAATGTATCCTTCGAAGGGAAATAATGATATCCGGAAAAAGTAGAACTTTCATTAATGACACTCCTGCTTCACTTTCCCAGATGAAAGAATTGGGAGAGATGCTTATTGACATACATTCTCAGCATCAAAACCTGTTGCTCAATACAGAAAAATTTCGGTTTAATGTAATAGATATCATAGCTCACAATGAAGACTTGCTTTCTTCATATAAAGAATGTTATTCTGAATACAGGCTCAGTTGCAAGGCTTTAAATGAAGCTATAGAAACAGCTGAAAAAAATAAGGCAGACGAAGAGTATATACGTTTTCAATTAAACCAGCTGAGCGAAGCGGATTTACAGGATGGCGAACAAGAAGATCTGGAACAAGAATCCGAAATTCTTGGTCATGCCGAAGATATAAAATCAAGTTTATATCAAGTCGGCTCAATAATGGAAAACGATGAAGGAGGGCTTCTGCAAAACCTGAAAGATGCCCAAGACAAGCTACAAGAGATCGGGGAAATTTTTCCGCCTGTTGAAGAAATAGCCGGTCGTATGCAAAGCTGCTACATCGAATTAAAAGATTTGGAACATGAAATCAGTCGCATAAATGAGAATGTAGAGTATAACCCACAGCGTTTGGACTTTGTAAACAAACGTCTGAATTTAATCTATACTTTACAACAGAAGCATCATGCCAAAAGTATGAAAGAGCTTCTTGAAACAGAGAATTCTTATCAAACCCGTCTTGATGAAATCACATCTTCAGATGATAAAATAGCAGAATTGAAAAAGCGGAAACAAGAGTATTATACTGAAGTATTGGAAAAAGCCGTACAATTGACGGCAGAACGCAAGAAAGCCGCCATCAAGATTGAAAAAGAAATGAAACGGATCCTTGTTCCGTTGGGTATTCCCAATGTACAGTTTGCAGTACGGCTTACTATGCGGGAAGAACCGGATATCAACGGGCTTGACAATATTTCCTTCCTTTTCTCGGCAAATAAAAATGGAATGCTTCAAGATGTTGCTTCTGTCGCATCCGGTGGCGAAATAGCCAGGGTTATGCTTTCAATCAAAGCTCTTATTGCTGGTGCGGTAAGACTCCCGACGATTGTTTTTGATGAGATTGATACCGGAGTATCCGGGCAGATAGCCGAACGAATGGCTCGTATCATGGAAGAAATGGGGCAAAAAGGACGACAGGTCATCAGCATCACCCATCTTCCACAAATTGCGGCATTGGGAAACAACCACTATAAGGTTTACAAACAAGACGATGAAAACGGAACAACCAGTCACATTCGTCAGTTAGAATTCAACGAACGTATAGAAGAAATTGCTCATATGCTAAGCGGGGCCACTTTAAGTGAGGCGGCTATCAATAACGCAAAAGCACTGCTTCAAAATCACAATTAAACTATGATACAGATGGAACACGGAAAAAATGAAATGATATTTGGAGCAAGAGCCGTTATAGAGGCAATCGAAGCTGGTAAAGAAATAGATAAGGTTCTTATAAAAAAGGATATACAAAGCGAGCTCTCCAAGGAACTGTTTACTGCAATAAAAGGTACGATGATTCCGGTACAAAGAGTCCCCGTTGAAAGAATAAACCGGATAACACGCAAAAACCATCAAGGTGTAGTGGCTTTCATATCTGCCATAACTTATCAAAAAACAGAAGATATTGTACAGACATTGTTTGAAGAAGATAAAAGACCGTTATTTGTTATGCTTGACGGCATTACCGATGTAAGAAATTTCGGAGCCATTGCACGGACCTGTGAATGTGCCGGAGTAAATGCGATTATCATACCAGCCAGAAACAGTGTCTCTGTAAATGCGGATGCCGTGAAAACATCTGCCGGAGCGTTGCATTCCATACCTGTTTGCAAAGAACAAAGCATATTGTCAGCCATCAAATATCTGAAAGAATCCGGATTCAAGATTATCGCAGCAACGGATCATGGCGACTATGATTATACAAAAGCCAGCTATAAAGCCCCGGTATGTATTATTATGGGATCCGAAGACAAAGGCATTCCTTATGAACATCTATCGCTATGCGATGAATGGGTAAGAATACCTCTTTTTGGAAAAATCAGTTCTCTTAATGTATCGGTCGCTGCTGGCATAGTAGTATATGAGGCAGTTAAACAGCGTACCCTTGAATAATCATAAATAAACAAACACATGAAACAAATACTCATATTAATTTTCACTCTGTTCGCATCATTAGGATATGCCCAGACCCATGTATGGGTCAATAAAGCCAAGAAAGCAATCGTTTCAATCGTTACTTATGACAAAGACAACAAAATCATAAATACCGGAAACGGTTTCTTTGTAAAGCCTGACGGAACCGGAGTCGCCGACTATGGGATCTTTGATGGATCCCGGCGTGCTGTCGTCATTGATTCCGATGGTAAAGAATATCCGATAGATTGCATCTTAGGAGCGAATTCCATGTATGATGTGGTAAAATTCAGAATCAAGACTGATAAAGAAGTAGATTTTGTAACTTTAGCCAAAGACCCTTCGCCAATAGGCAGTACGGTTTATTTGCTGCCTTACGCATCACAAAAAGAAAATACGCTTGAAAGCGGAACCGTAGATGCGGTTACACAAATTGAAGGGAAGTACCGGTATTATACACTTCATTTAAAGACAACAGAAAAGGCCGTCAGTTGCCCTGTAACCAATGCTAACGGAGAAGTTATAGGAATGATTCAAAAATCGGCCGATCCTAATACCGCAGACAGTTATGCCCTGGAAGCGTCTTTTGCAGCCGATTTGACAATGAACGCATTGTCAAGAATGGACTACACCCTGAACAATATAGGCATACGTAAGGGACTCCCTGAAGATGAAAAACAAGCGCAAGTATTCCTGATGATGTCCGGTTCGTTAAAGCCTGAGGCTTATTTTGAACTCATAAATGAATATATCGGCCAATTTCCTGACAGCCATGACGGATACTTTAACCGTGCCAATTTCTATATTGAGAACTATAAGGATGAAGAACATTGCAAACTGGCAGAAGAGGATATAGAAAAAGCCATTGAAGTATCCGGTAAAAAAGATGATGCATATTATAATGCATGTAAAACCGTGTGCCAAGCCGTAGCAAAAAACATTCAATATCCTTCATGGAATCTGGAAAAGGCTATGGAATATATAGAGAAAGCATACCAAATCAATCCTATACCACTGTATGTACAGATTCAGGGAGATGTCTTTTTTGCAATGAAGGATTATGAGAAAGCATATACCTGCTACGAAAAAGTGAATCAATCCTCGTTCCGTTCGGCCGAAAGCCTTTTCAGTGCGGCACGTACGAAACAAATAATGGGATCCGATGAAGAAGCGCTCGCTCTGATGGACAGTACGGTCAACTCTTTCGGAACATTACTCACTGAGAAAGCTGCTCCATACGTTTTTCACCGTGCACAAATGAAAGCGTCTATGGAAAAATACCGCGAGGCTGTTCTTGATTACAATGAATATGAAAAACTGATTCTCGGAAAAACCACGGCTGAATTTTACTACATCCGTGAACAAGCTGAAATGCAGTGCCGGCTATACCAACAGGCACTGAACGATATAGAAAAAGCTGTGTCAATGGATCCCCGGCAAATAGTATATATAGTAGAACAAGTCGCGTTATATACCAGATTCAGTCAATTTGACAAGGCCGTAAAAGCCGCCCGGGAAGGACTTGCCATAGCTTCAGACAATGCGGACTTATATCGCATGATGGGATTTAGCCAAATACAGCTGAAACAACAGGAAGAAGGAAAGAAAAATCTGTTGAAAGCCCGAGAACTTGGCGACAAGAATGCAGAAACCATTTTACAGAAATACAGCAAATGACTTTATGGCAGAACAATTGATACTTAATGCGCAAGACAAAAAGGGGATGTACGAAGAGGTATTGCCCCAAATACAATCCGTTATTGAAGACGAAACAGATCTTATTGCCAATCTGGCTAATGTGTCGGCAATACTGAAAGAGGCATTCAGTTTTTTCTGGGTTGGTTTCTATATTACAAGAAAAGACAATAATTTATCAGCTGATGAAGTATTAGTTCTTGGACCATTTCAAGGGCCTTTGGCATGTACCCGTATCCGTAAAGGAGAAGGAGTATGCGGAACATCCTGGAATAAAAAACAGACTCTTATAGTTCCGGATGTCAGTCTTTTTCGCGGACATATCGCATGCAGTTCTTTGTCACGTTCTGAAATTGTTGTTCCGATTATAAAAGACAACATTGTGACTGCGGTACTTGATATTGACAGCAAAGAGCTGAACTGTTTTGACCAAACAGACCAGTACTATCTGGAGTTGCTGGCTACATACATATCCGATTGTTTTCGGAACTACCCGCTTTAAGCCCGCTGTTTCCTGACATGTCGGTTTACGACTTGCAAAATTTGATCAAATGTGACTTTTAGTAATGACGGTTCATAACTCTGTTAAATGCATAACATATAGCACACAAGCTTAAAGCGGGTAGTTCCGGATATAATTTCGGGTATTGGCAATATTTCATAGATATAAGATTGTTTCTTTATGCCGTCAA
>CAYUIJ010000007.1:0-45665 GCA_964444735.1 uncultured Bacteroides sp.
GAACGCGCAAATAATAATGCGTTTTTTTTATAATTAATTCGAAAAACCTGCGTTTAAGCGCGTTCTTGCCATTGCATCCGACTGACGGCGGACAAGGCGGGGGAATACAGGCGTACAGAACTTATGTCAGCCTGTATTTCCATAAACGCCTTGTGCCGCTTAATGCCTTGCTTGGTTAGTTCAACGGCTGTTCCTGACGTTTTTTCAGGTAAGCAAATGCGTTTTTCAGACGATCGTGCGCGATGAAGAAATGTTCCATCAGTGATTTGGTTAGCTCCTCAAGGTGAGGAATTTCGTCAATGAATACAGAGTCACAACGTGTATGTACTCCTAACTTCCCGTTTTCCTCATCAATAGAAAACACGATGTGTGCCAGCGGCATGCCAATATTTGCCATATTGATTGCCTCCTTCAGTAAGTTGGCATCCTTGTCTCTTAAGTCCATTACAATCCACCACGGATCCCAAATGGTAACGAATTTGAAATTGTTGTCGGCAGAAACATACATTGATTCTCCCTGATATTTGAAACAAATATTGTCTTTATCGTCAACTTCCGGCTGGCAGCCTATTTTCTCAACGTTTCAATGGCTAAATCTCTTGTTTTCATGTTTTTCTTGAATCGTTTGGTTATTGCGATAAGCTATGCTGTTGCTTTTGACAAGATGCTTGTCATTATTATTAAATGGCTGTTTGGCATTCACGGAATTATTTTTTGCCGTTTGTCTCTTTTAACAATTCTTCTACTGCGGTTCTGAGCTGAGTATCCTCTCCTGTAATAATTGTCTCAGGTTTGTTAAATACTTTGATATCGGGCTCAAGCTGCTTGTTTTCCAGATAGCTCCCGTCTGGCAGGCGGTATCCGACAATAGGAATCCCAAAGACCAATGACGGATCTTGAAGCGTTTCCCAATAAACGCTCGTCATGGTTCCAGGAACGGGAGCTCCTACCAGCTTGCCCAGATTACGGTGCCTGTACACCCATGGGGTGCCGTGAGCATTGGAGTAGTTGGCCTCACACTGAAGCATGACTGACGGTTTGTTCCATCTGCGGCTTGGCATGTCACATGCTTCCCTGCCACGTATTACCTGAGTGAAATATTTCTGTCCGCTAAACAGGATCTCCACATCTTCATGTAATCGTCCGCCCCCATTGAAACGGGTATCAATGACAATGCCGTCACAGTCATTGTATCTGCCGAGAATATCAGAATATACTGCACGGAAGTTTTCATCGTTCATAGATTCCATGTGCACATATCCGAGATGTCCGTTCGACCATTTTTCCACATCGGCAGCACGCCGCTTGACCCAGCGGTTGTATAGCAGAGTGCTGAATTGCCGGTTGCCGATAGGTTTGATTGTCTCATCCCAATGCTGGTTGTTTTCCGGATTGTAGAATGAGACAAGCGTTTTTTTGCCTTCGAGGTTATTTAGCATTGCAAAATAGTCGGTTTGGGGGGTTATTTCTTCACCGTTGATTTTCTCAATGATGTTGCCGGCTTCCACTTTTGTTGTGCTGCGGTCAAAGGGGCCTTTTTCAACAACCTCTGCAATTTTCAGCCCTTTCCCGTTGTAATCCCAGTCATACAATAAACCGAGACTGGCTGTTGAGGTTTTGGATGATGTACTGTAGCCGGCTCCTGTATGAGATACATTCAGCTCGCCGAGTAATTCGCTTAATAACTCCGCGAAGTCATAGTTATTGTTTATGTGTGGAAGAAACTTGCGGTAAGTCTCAGCCATCTTGTCCCAGTCGACTCCGTGCATTCCGGTCTCATAGAAACGTTTCTTTTCTTCCTTATATACATGGTTGAACATATAGGCGCGTTCGGCGGCCAGATCCATTTTCATTTCGGCGTTGAAGCCTATTGCCTGCATTCTCTCTGCGGTTGTAAGTTTTTGGATATTATCGTTGCTGATGATGAAAATATTTCCGTTTTTGTCTATGTCCATTCCCGCCCCTTCAGAATTCATTTTCTGGAGCTTGGTTGTGTTGCGTGTCCTGAGTTCTATTTTCCATAAATCGTATCCTTTTTCGAAAGATGAAAGATAATAAAGCCTCTCACCGTCTTTTGAAAGAATGGCGGAAGCCAGTTGTGATGAATTCGGCGTGAGACGTACAATGCGGTCTTCCATATTCTTGAATTCAATTTCTATGCCTTCAGATTCGTTTTTCGGGGAATCTTTATTGACTTTCTTGTCATCCTTTTTGTCGTTCGCTTTGGCCGCGGCTCTTTTCTGTTCGGCTTCCAGTTCCTTTTGCAAGGCGTAGTCTTCTTTGTTTAGGCGGAACTTGTCGTATGAGTCCTTGTTCATGAATACAAGCATGACATCGCCCATTGAGCCCCATGACGCATGATTGCGCATTCCGTAACGTTCGCTTCTGAAAAGAATGGCATTTCCGTCGAGTACCCATTTCGGTGACTTGTCAAAGTATCCGCTGTTGGTAATGTTGAATACCTTGCCGCCACCGTCGGCCTTTACGATGGCAATGTCAGAATATGGGTCATGTTTGTTCCCGACGGTTTCCATAGTGATCCATTTGCCATCGGGTGACCATGAATAATCAAATCCGCCTTCTGTGCCATACCATGTAGAGCCGTCAGTGATTTGGCGCTTTTTTTTTGTCTTAAGATTCAAAACCGTCAAACGGTTTCTGTCTTCAATAAATGCCAGTTCCTTGCCATCGGGCGAGAACTGGGGATAAGTCCGCTCAACTGTTGTTGATGGCAGAAGGGCTTCTTCTTCAATAAGAGTGGCATAGGGGAAGCCGGTGTCTTCCTTGCGGGTTATTTTTGCGAGATATAATCCCCAGTTGCCGCCACGCTCGCTAGCGTATGCCAGAGTCCTGCCATCGGGTGAGAATGACAATCCTTTTTCCGCTTCGACAGTATGCGTTATCTGTTTGGTCGTGCTGTAGTCTGATGCGGTGACAAAGACCTCCCCACGTACGGTAAAGGCTACTTGTTTTCCGTCAGGCGATGGAATGGCGGAAGTCAGTCCGTGTGAAAAGCTCATGATTACCGGAACGTTTTCATCATCTCTTACTATGTCAATTTTTACTTTCTGCTGTTTGCCGGATGCATTGCGGGTATAGATTTCTCCGTCATAAGTATAGCACAATGTTCCGTTGTTGCTGATTGACAAGAAACGTACCGGATGTGTTTTGAAAGATGTGACGGCCTTTGCTTCATTCGGGTTGTTAATAGGAAAAGCGTATACGTTAAAGGATTTCTTTTCACGTTCACTTAAGAAATATACCGTCTGATTGTCCGGTGAGAAAACGGCATTGCGGTCTTCTCCGGCACGGTTGGTCAGGTTGGTATGTTGCCTTGTATTGCTGTCATAAAGCCATATATCACAGGTTACGGAAGATGTGTGATGTTTTCTCCACTCGTTTTCATTGCCTTTGCGGTCTTGATAAAGGAACTTGTCTCCTTTGCTGTTAAAGCACACCATCTCGGCAGGAGTTGCCAGCACTTGCTTCGTGCGTCCTCCGTTTACGGATATCTTATACAGTTCGTTCATGGTTGAGGCAGGATACAGGGCACTGCCCGCAGGGTCTTGAATGTTTGCCGTGAACAGTACATGTTTTCCGTCGCGGCTGAATGCCGTCGGTATTTCACTCGTTGAATGGGTTGTCAGCCGGATGGCCGCGCCTCCTTCAGACGGCATGAGAAAAATGTCAAAGCTCCCGTACCGGTTGCTTGCAAAAGCGATGCTTTTACCATCGGGCGACCATATAGGGTTTGATTCGTATGTTCCCTGTGTGGTAAGCCGTATGGCCCCGCCGCCGTTAACAGCCACTTTATAAATGTCTCCTTTATAGCAAAAAGCTATTTCATTTCCGATAGGTGAAATGGCGACATCGCGCATCCATAAAGGAGTTTCTGCGAAAGCACCGGCTACTGTCATTCCAAGTGCAAAACAAGTCGTGATTAAATTTTTCATATAAAGTTCATGTTAAAGAATCTGTTTTGAAACGATTAGAAGTCCGACAAAAACATAATCGTCTGAAGATCAGGCAAGCAGCGATATCTTTGCGCTTTATGGCGTTCAGTTACAAAGCAATGCGGAGAGATGCCGCTGTGCCCGGCACCGGCAAAGTTACAGAAATTATTCTTATGGCAGCCGGATTCCATAAAGTTTGTCGGCCGCATGCGCCGGAATACCTCCCGTACTGAATGTGCCTTTTTTGATTCAGGCAACGGTTTATTATTGACAAGATTGGCACATTTCATACAGGCTTTACAAAAAAAGGATATAAAAGAGGCGGATTTTCTGATCATTAAGTAAGGTAATAAAATACCGGATATTCTGCATGGTTCTCTACATTCGCACTATGTTGCGACAAAAACACATGCCTCCCATTGAAACAACGTGTCCTGTCCAAGTAAAGGACGCATGCTTTTCCAAAAAGCGCGTGTCCTTTGCTCCCTTATGTCACTGCCCTACGATATAGTCTTTCATTCCGTCAGACTGTTCCATGTGATAGCCACTGTCATCGGCATATATGAACAAATATTCCATCTCCGGATGGCCTTTCATCAGCTCTTTTGCCTTTTCACGTCCCAAAGCCATACAGGCTGTGGCATAAGCATCGGCTATAATGCACGTTCCGGCAATGATTGTCGCGCTTAGAATATCGCTATAGGCAGGATAACCCGTTATCGGATTGATGGTATGTGCGTATTTCTTTCCGTCTTTCACGTAAAAGTTCCGGTAATCGCCCGATGTGGCGACACCGGCTTTTTTCTTCAATTCTAAAATCCGCATTATCTCATTGTTCATATTGGTAGAATCGTCTACGGGCCTGTTGATTCCTATATGCCAAAGATCGCCTTTTGCATTCACCCCCTTTCCTATCATTTCTCCACCTATGTCAACCAGATAATTCTCTATACCCTTGGACTCAAGCATGTCGGCAATCAAATCACAGATGCATCCGTCGCCTACCGAGGAGAAATTCAACAGCATGCGCGGGTCGTCTTTTATTACTTTCTTCCCGTCAAGATGAACCATCCTATAGCCTACAAATGACTTCAAACTGTCAATCATCTTTGGTGTCACTTCGCCCATATTCCTGAATCCGAATCCCCATGCATTGATAAGAGGGGCGCACGTAATGTCAAGCATTCCGCCAGTCTGATCTGAAATACCGTTTGCCACCCGAAAGGCGTGAATGAATATCGAGTCGACCTCTATGTCTTCATTACGGTTTACGGCACTGACTATTGACGACGAATCGAACGGATTCAAAGAATGATAAAAAGCTTTTATTTCAGAAAGAATCTCATTTTCCAAAGACTTCTCATGCAGATATGTCACACGATAGTAAGTATGCGTATGGCCATTTGTCAAATAATACTGTTTTGTACGGCCGCATCCGGCAAAAAGGAGTAACATGACACTCCATAGAAGGCATTTCCTTGTCATCTGTAAACGGATTTTTATGGGTTCGATGAATTATAAATTGTTTTAAATTTGGTGACCGGCAAAAGTTATTATAGTTTTATAGCACTGAATTACAAGTGATTGCAAGCGGCAATCGCAATGATTTCCGGAAACGAAGTTATGGAATTATTCTGTATGGCCGATGATTCCTGCATGTTTTTTTTGATTCAAGTATACGCCGGGAACCGGAAGAGAGCGTACTTGCCACTACCGTAATCCGGCCGTGTCCGAAGCGGAATCGTCTCGTCATGATACCTCATGGCCCAGGCTGCCGGTGTCCTAAGCACTCCTGTCTTGAAAAAGTCCGCAGGCTTCGCGCCGCCTTTTCCCTGAATCAGTTTCCTGTAGCCGTTCTGTGGAACCGAAGAAGGAGGCCTGCCCCGTCATCAGGAGCTGAGACCGGTGAAAGGCCAAGAAGAACCTGATTTTTATCCGCCTGAAATGGGGTTCTGCAAGCGCTGTTCATAATTTTGCTCTTGTTTGTTGGCTCTGTGTCTTGCATGGAGATTCATTTGAGGATAAATTAAAAATAGGGGAATCCCTGTTTTAATTTAGGGAAAAACTGTTGGTTAAGTTTTTTCCCTTTTTATCTTTGCCGGCATAAAACCATAAGACAGAGAAATATGAGAAGTGTAAGAAGATGGATATGGATGCCGCTTTGTTTGTTTGCGGTTCAAAGTGGCCGGGCGGCAATGACCGTATCGGAAATCAGAGACAATGCCCGTTTTATGACTGACCGCATGGCATACGAGCTTTCGTTAAGTACTATGCAGGGCAATGACGCGTATGAAATCAATTATGATTTCTTTTACGGGATACGGGATATAATGGATGATTTGGCTTGTGGATACACGTATGCCATAGACCGGTATTATGACTGTCTGGATCTTAGGAATGAAGATTTGAGTTATGTGCTTACCCGCAGGCAGTTTGAGCGTTTCATAGACAAGGATTATTTCTATCGTCCGATATACGTGGAAAATAAGCGCTGTACTATTCGTCTGTATCTGAAATATGACAATCCTTCGTTTTATTATTATGCGGTTCCGCTGAATTTCCTGACCTATGTGGGCATCCATAGCAGAGCGCATTATGCGGATGGTTATTATTGCAATCGTTATCACCACGTGCGTTATGCCGGGCCATGGATTCGTCCGAGCCGTCATGTCCGTTATGTAACATATCGTCATCATGATTTCGGATTGGGCATTGCAGGCCGTCCGATGCGTCCGCCTCGCGTATCTCGGCCTAATCGGCCGGTGGTACCCTTTCATCGTCCGGAAGTTATGGTACGTCCGCCGTCTCGTCCGTCACATTCGGTCACACGTCCGGAACATCATCCGTCACGATCGTCAGGAAGACATTTCTCCCGTCCTTCGGTAAAGCCGGACAATAAGCCGTCTCGTCCGAATCGCCGCCTGTCGGATGATAAAAAGGGGAAACAGAGTAGAAGAGATATGTTCAAAGCACCCTCCGGCGGAATGAAAAAAGGATAATGTGTGCGTGCAGGTGATTTCATGCCCCTGTATATGATTGGATTCGTTAGCGGCCGTATGTTGTACGGTATGAATGAAAATTGATGTCAATAAGGCATCATCGATAGCATGTCCGCCAGCTTTTCTATTCCGTCTTGCATGGGCTTGGAAATCATTCCTTTCAGGAATGTGTTGATTTCAGCCTTTATGGTGAGTCTCATCTTGCATTCATTTTCTGTTACAGGAAGAATCTGAATCCATAGGTTAAAAGGAATGGGCGAGTTGAGTGTCTCGAACTTAATGCATTTTAACGGTTCTCTGCCAACAATGCGCAATGCCAGTTGGCCTATGGGGGAAATGCTGAGACTTACGGAATCAGCGTCAAATTGCAGGTCTTGTATCTTATCTGCGGGTATTTTGTCTTTTACAGCTTCCAGATTGTTTAAGTCAGAAAGCCTGGCATATACCTTTTCCTGGCTGTAAGGAATCATTTTGATTCCGCTTTTAAATTGGCTCATATTAATTGACTGACAATAAAAAGGGTTGTGTCAGAGACAGGATTCCATGTTTATAGACTTATAGAATATCAGGTATTGCCGGCAACGAATCCTCATGCGTCTTTTTTTGGCACAGCTCTTTGATTAATAAGGATGAGTTATTTCACATTCCAGTTGGCCGGGTCTTTTCTCCAGGCTTGAAGGGCCTCAATGCCTTCTTCGGTGATGTATCCTGTTTGTAAGGCGGCTTTTAATACAGCCTCATAATTGGTAAGGGTTATCAGCTCGACCCTGGCTTTCTTGAATGCTTCTGCGGAAATTGCAAAGCTATAGGTAAACGATGCCGCCATACCGATTACTTCACACCCGTTTGTGCGCAATGCCTCAACAACTTTCAAACTGCTCCCTCCCGTTGAGATAAGGTCTTCAATGACTACGACTTTCATTCCCGGGCGAAGCTCGCCTTCTATCAGGTTTTCCAGGCCGTGATCCTTTGGTTTGGAACGCACATAGGCGAAAGGCAGATTCAGTTCGTCTGCGACCAGCGCCCCTTGGGGTATGGCGCCGGTGGCGACTCCGGCAATGGCATCGGCTTGACCGAATTTTTCCAGAATCAGTCTGGAAATTTCAATCTTGACGAAATTACGGAGTGAAGGATAAGACAATATCTTGCGGTTGTCGCAGTAAATCGGAGACTTCCATCCCGAAGCCCATGTAAAAGGATTGGCGGGCTGTAGTTTGATCGCTTTTACCTTTAGCAGTTTCTCTGCAAAAATCTTTTCTAATGTCTCCATTTTGAATGTGTGTTTTTTTGTAAAAAGTGTGCGAATATAGCGAAAGCTGTTGTATTTACAAATTTTTCTGTTGATTAATTTCATAAATTAAAGGCTTGTGACGGACGCGGCGCGCTTGTAACGGCGTCAGTAATAATTCCCGCGGTTATTATGGCGTGTGGGGCTTGATTGCTGTCTTTGTGCCTGTAAGAATACAGGCATTCCTTTTCTACGGGCAGGTTTTGATTTCTCTGTCAGAGATAAATCCCTGTTTCTCGAATGCTTATGGAATGACGGCTCCTGAGCCCGTGTTATAGCTCGATGGCGTTCATCACTTTGTCCGAGGCGCCGGCGTGCTGTTTTACATAATCGCCCGATAGCTTCCCGCATGTCTTCAGATAAGAGATGTCGGTCATCAGGCGGTCTGTCTTTTCCTTGAATTCGTCATAGTTGTGAATTTCGAAGCATCCTTGGGCCTCAAGTAACTGGCGGGCTTCCATGTAGCGTTGGTTGTTGGGGCCGAACAGCACCGGCATGCCGTATACGGCTGCTTCGAGCACGTTGTGGATACCCGCTCCGAAGCCTCCGCCCACATAGGCGATTTCTCCGTATCGGTAGATGGATGAAAGCAGTCCGAAACAGTCGATGACAAGGCAGTCGGCCTGTCCCGCATTCTCCTGTGTGGCCTGTGTGTATCGCACATACGGGCGTTTCAGCTTGCCGGCGATCTCTGTCAGGTGGCTTTCGTCTGTCACATGCGGGGCAATGATGAGTTTCATGTCCGGATGTCCGTTAAAGTAGCGGATAAGGATGTCTTCATCGGGTTGCCATGAGCTTCCGGCTACCATGACCATGCTGTTTTTCTTGAACTGTTCTACGAGAGGGAGCCGCTTGGCCTGCTTGGAGATTTCTATGACGCGGTCAAACCGGGTGTCGCCCGCTACGTCCGCATTGTGTATGTTCAGCGAGGCAAGCAGCTGTCTGGAGGTGTCGTTTTGCACGAACAGACGGGTGAAGCGGGTCAGCACTTTGAAGTATCTCCCTCCGTACCACCGGAAAAACACCTGATTCTTGCGGAATATTGACGATACGCTGTATGTGGGGACGTGATTCCGCTGCAGGTTTTTCAGATAGTTTTGCCAGAACTCGTATTTTATGAAAAAGGCCATGTATGGATCGGCCAGCCTGACAAAGCGGAATGCGTTGCGCGGCGTGTCAAAGGGCAGGTAGCAGATCACGTCGGCTCCCTGATAGTCCTTTCTGACTTCATAGCCCGAAGGAGAGAAGAATGTCAGCAGGATCCTGTATTCGGGATATTGGCGCCGTATACGCTCCATCAGCGGGCGGCCTTGCTCAAATTCGCCCAGTGACGCGGCGTGAAACCATATATATTTCCTGCCTTTTTCAATTTTGCTCTTGAGTATGTTGAATGTCTCGGAGTGCCCTCTTACCATCAGTCTCGCCTTCGGATTGAAGAGCGAAGCCAGTTTGACGGCGGATAAATACATATAGATCACGAAATTATACATCTTATTTCAGTACTTTTATGGCGCGGCGCATTCTCGTTATTGTCTCTTCCTTGCCCAATACGGACGTGATATCGAACATGTGCGGGCCTTTTCCCTCTCCTACCAGTGTCAGGCGGAACGCGTTCATGATGTCTCCCGTATGATATCCGTTGTCTTCAATCCATTTCATGACCGCTTTTTCCTGGTTCCCGGCAGAGAAATCGTCAAGGCTTTCCAGCAGGCCGGCAAGCTTGGCCATCTTTTCGGCCGAATCTTCTTTCCATCGTTTCTGAACGGTTTTTGCGTCATATCCGGCCGGAGCTATGAAGAAGAACTTGCAGGCCTCCCATAGCTCCCTCATAAAGCTTACGCGGCCTTTCATCAGGCCCGCGACCGTTGCCGCCTTGTCTGCCGGAGCTTCGATTCCATGCTCTTTCAGAATGGGGATAAACATCTCGCCTGCCTTTTCATCGCTCATTTTCAGAATGTATTCGTGGTTGAACCAGATTCCCTTCATGTAGTCGAATTTTGCGCCTGCCTTGCCGCAGCGGCGTATGTCGAAAAGCCGGACCATTTCGTCAAGTGTCATCAGCTCCTGGTCGTTGCCCGGATTCCATCCCAGCAGGGCAAGGAAGTTAAGGACGGCTTCGGGCAGATATCCTGATTCGCGGTATCCCGGAGAGACTTCGCCGGTTTTGGGATCGTGCCATTCGAGCGGGAATACGGGGAATCCCAGCCGGTCGCCGTCGCGCTTGCTGAGCTTGCCCTTCCCGTCGGGCTTGAGCAGCAGGGAGAGATGGGCGAACCGCGGCATGGTGCCGGCCCATCCGAATGCTTTGTACAGAAGTACATGAAGCGGGGCCGAAGGCAGCCACTCTTCGCCGCGGATTACGTGAGTGACCTCCATCAGGTGGTCGTCCACGATGTTGGCAAGGTGATAAGTGGGCAGTCCGTCGGCCGACTTGTAAAGCACTTTGTCGTCAAGAACCGAGGAGTTGATCACTATGTCTCCGCGGATCATGTCGTTTACATGAATCTCTTCGTCGGGATCTGTCTTAAAGCGTACCACGTACTGCTCGCCGCCGGCAATGAGGCTTTCGGTCTTCTCCTTGCCTAAGGTCAGGGAATTGCGCATGGAGCCTCTTGTGCGCGCGTCATATTGGAAGTTGGGGACTTCGGCGCGTCTGGCGTCCAGTTCGGCCGGAGTGTCAAAGGCTATGTAGGCTTTGCCTGCATCAAGCAGCTGCCTGACGTATTTCCTGTAGATGCCGCGGCGCTCCGACTGGCGGTACGGGCCGTATTCTCCTCCGAAGCCTGCTCCCTCGTCGAATTTTATTCCCAGCCACTTGAAAGACTCTATGATGTATTCTTCGGCGCCGGGCACAAAACGGCTTGAATCGGTGTCTTCTATGCGGAGTATCAGGCTGCCGTCATGCTGGCGCGCGAACAGATAGTTATACAGGGCGGTACGGACGCCCCCGATGTGCAATGCTCCGGTAGGGCTCGGAGCGAAACGGACTCTGACTCTTCTTTCTGTCATACTGTGCAACTTCTTAAGCCGGCGGTAAAATTACAACAAATTTTCCATATTGTTGTTTTTTTTCTTATATTCGCGTGATATTTCGATGAACATTTTTTTATTATGAGACGGAAATCATCATCTTATTACAAAGACCTGCTTTGTAAATGGCTCGTGTATCTGGCGGCCGTAGTGCTTGTCGCCTTTTTTATGCCGGGCGGCGGCAAGTTCAATTACCGGTATGACAAGGGCAGGCCCTGGCGTTACGGGCAGCTGGTTGCCGCGTTCGACTTTCCTGTGTATAAGGACGATCGGTTGGTGAGGCAGGAAGAAGACAGCGTGATGAGATATTTCCGCCCCTATTACAGGCTGGACCGGGCTGTGGCCGATAGCCAGCTGGCCAGATTCCGTTCGGATGTGGGAAAAATGCCGAAAGCGCCCGGATCGCGTTATGTAAGCTATGTGGACCGTATGCTCAGGGAAATATACAAAGCCGGCGTCATATCCGGAACCGACGGGTCGGAGCTGGCAAAAAGGAAAATACCGGGCATACGGGTGGTGGAGGACAATGTGGCCAGCCCGCGCGGCCTGAAGGAGATCTATACCGTAAAGGGAGCGTATGAGCGTCTGATGAATGCCGACACGCTGCACTATAGCAGGGCTGTGCTTCGGCAGTGTGATTTGAACGAATACGTCACCTCCAATCTGGTGTATGATAAGGAGAAGTCTGAGGCGGCCCGCAATGAGTTGCTTGGAAGCGTGTCGGCGGCTAAGGGGGTGGTGCTGCGCGAGGAAAAGATTGTCGACCGTGGGGAGATAGTGACAGATGCGATTTACGGCAAGCTTCTTTCTTATGAGAAAGAGTCGCTGAGGCGCAGCGGCTCCGGCAGTCAGCAGCGGCTCATCTGGTTCGGGCACTTCCTTTTTGTGGGAATCCTGATGGGCGCTTTTTTCGTTTACCTGAAGCTCTTCCAGCGTGACTGCTTTTCCGACAGGCGAAGCCTTTTGCTGCTCATCTCCCTGATATCGCTCTTCCCTGTGCTTACTTCCCTGATGGTGGAGTATGATATTCTGAGCGTCTATATACTTCCGTTCGCCATGTTGCCCGTTATTGTGCGTGTGTTCATGGATTCGCGCACGGCCTTTATGGCTCATGTGATAACGATATTCATGTCGTCCGTCGTATTGCGTAATCCTTACGATTTCCTCATACTGCAGCTGGTCGCCGGCCTGGCGGCAATCAACAGCCTGCACGAGCTGTCACAGCGTTCGCAGCTGTTCCGCACCGCGTTTTTCATAACGCTGGTATATTGTGCCTTCTATTTCTCTTATGAGCTGATAATCGGGAATGATCTGTCAAAGATAAACATCCCGATGTATGTCAACTTCCTGATAAACGGAATGCTTCTGCTGTTTACCTATCCCTTGCTTTTTGTGCTGGAAAAGATTTTCGGATTTTCGTCAAACGTGACTTTGGTCGAGCTCTCGAATACCAACAATCCGCTGTTGCGCCGGCTTTCGGAGGTCGCTCCGGGAACGTTCCAGCATTCCGTGCAGGTGGCGGGCCTGGCCGCTGAGGCGGCGAATAAGATTGGGGCCAAGAGCCAGCTGGCGCGTACGGGAGCGCTTTATCATGACATCGGGAAGATGGAGAACCCCGTGTTCTTTACCGAGAACCAGAACGGGGTCGATCCGCACAAAAGCCTCTCTTATGAGCAGAGCGCGCAGATTATAATCGGTCATGTGGCTTACGGATTGAAACTGGCCGCCAAGTATAATCTGCCGAAGTGTATACGTGATTTTATCGCCACTCATCATGGTACGGGGAAGACAAGGTTTTTTTATATATCCTATAAGAACGAGCATCCCGGCGAGGAGGTTGACGAAAGCGTCTTTTCCTATCCCGGCCCCAATCCTTCCACTCCTGAGCAGGCTGTCCTGATGATGGCCGATTCTGTGGAGGCCGCGTCGCATAGCTTGCAGGCTTATACGGAAGAGAACATCAATTCTTTGGTTGACAGGATCATTGATTCCCAGCTGGCTGAGGGATTTTTCAACAACTGCCCTGTTACGTTCAGGGATGTGGCTACGGTAAAGGGCCTGTTTAAGGAAAAGCTGAAGGCGGTTTATCATACGCGGATAAGCTATCCGGAACTGAAAAAGTAGCATGGGGAGATATGTTGACGTCATACTGCCTTTGCCCCTGGAGGGCAGTTATACCTATTCTTTGCCCCCCGGGCTTCAAGACAGGGTCCATGTGGGGAGCCGCGTGGTCGTGCCGTTTGGGAAGAAGCGCTGTTATACGGCCATTGTGGCCGGCATGCGTTCTGACAGGCCCGAGGGATATGAGACAAAGGAAATAGCGGAAGTGCTTGACGGGCATCCGGTATTGCTCCCCTTGCAGCTCAGGCTATGGGAGTGGATTGCCTCTTACTATCTCTGTACGGTGGGCGATGTGTGCAAGGCCGCCTTGCCTTCGGGCATGAAGCTTGAGAGTGAGACCGTCGTGCGCTACAATCCCGGGTATGAGGCCTGTTCTCCTTTGGCCCCCCGCGAGCAGAGGCTTCTCGACTTGTTGGCTGAAAAGCCTGAGCAGACGGTGGCCGGGCTGGCAAAGGCGGGCGGGGTAAGGAATGTTCTTCCGGCAGTGAACTCGCTGCTTGAGAAAGGGGCCGTTTCTGTAAAGGAGGAGATAAGGGGAGGCTACAGGCCCAGGCTGGAGACACGGGTAAGGCTTTGCGCTCCTTACAGGCGGGAGGAGAATCTGAGAAGGCTTTTTGACGGATGGTCCGGAGCGCCTAGGCAGCTGGAGCTGCTGATGAGGTATGTCGAGCTGTCGGGCATGTTCGTTGCCGGAAAGCGGCCGCAGGAGGTACCGAAAAAGAGGCTGCTGGAATATGCCGGCAGTTCGCCGTCTGTCCTGAAAAGGCTGGCCGGCAGGCATATTCTTGAGGAATACCGGTGCGAGACCGGACGTTTGCAGGACAATGGCGGCGCGGTTGCGGAAGAAAGCCGGCTGAGTGCTCCCCAGCAGAAGGCCTACGATGAGATCATCGGCTGTTTCCGTGAGAAGGAGGTTTGTCTGCTGCACGGCGTGACGTCAAGCGGTAAGACCGAAATATATGTCCGCCTGATAAGGAAGGCGCTTGCGGAAGGCCGTCAGGTATTGTATCTGCTGCCGGAAATTGCCCTGACCACCCAGATGGCCGGACGCCTGAGGCGGGTGTTCGGCGGCAGGCTGGGAGTGTATCATTCCGGATTCCCCGACGCCGAGCGGGTAGAGATATGGCAGAAGCAGTTGGACGCCGGCTGTCATTACAGCGTGATTCTTGGAACACGCTCGTCGGTGTTCCTTCCGTTTCATAATCTGGGGCTGGTCATTGTGGACGAGGAGCACGAGCCCGCTTACAAGCAGCAGGACCCCGCGCCGCGCTATCATGCCCGGAGCACGGCCATTATGCTGGCTTCCATGCATAAGGCCAAGGTCCTGCTGGGTACGGCTACGCCCGGAATGGAAAGTTACTATAACGCCCTCACCGGCAAGTTCGGCCTGGTAGAGCTGCGCAGTCGTTATCAAGACGTGCGGCTGCCCGAGATACGCGTGGCCGATATCGGGGAACTGGCCCGCAGGAAAATGATGAACGGCCCTTTTTCGCCCGTGTTGCTGGACGGAATACGGGAGGCGCTGGACCATAAGAGGCAGGTTATCCTGTTTCAGAACCGGCGCGGATTTGCTCCTGTGGTGGAATGCGTGGCGTGCGGATGGGTGCCCCGGTGCGGGAACTGTGACGTGAGTCTTGTCTATCACAGACGCTTGGATATGCTTGTCTGTCATTATTGCGGATACACCTCCCCGCTGCCGCGCGTCTGTCCGGCATGCGGCGGCAGGGAGCTTGCCTGCCGCGGGTTCGGGACGGAGAGGATTGAAGACGGCATACAGGCCGTCTTCCCCGATGCGGTGATTGCCCGGCTGGATCTCGACACCACGCGTGCACGCCCGGCTTATGAGCGGATTATTGCCGGTTTCGAGGAAGGGAAGACCGACATACTGATCGGCACGCGGATGGTAAGCAAGGGACTTGACTTTGACAATGTGGGCGTGGTGGGGATTCTCAATGCCGACAGCATGCTTGATTATCCGGACTTCAGGGCATGCGAGCACGCCTTCCAGCTGATGGCCCAGGTCGCCGGACGGGCCGGCCGTAAGAACCGGCGCGGACTGGTAGTCTTGCAGACAAAGTCGCCCGGCCTTCCGGTCATTCGTCAGGTGGTGGACAATGATTTCCTTCAGTTTTACAAGGACCAGATGGCCGAACGGAGCCTGTTCGGCTATCCTCCCTGCTGCCGCCTGATATATGTCTGTCTGAGGCACCGCGAGGAAGACGTGCTTGAGCGGGCGGCCGGCATGATGGCCTCGGTGCTGCGCGCGGCCTTTGCCGACAGGGTGCTGGGCCCTGACAGGCCTCCGGTGGGACGTGTCCGGACGCTTTACATCCGCAGGATTGTATTGAAGACAAGTCTGTCGATGTCCGTATCGAAAGTGCGCGGTTTCCTGCTCCGCGCGCGGCGGATGCTGCTTGACGGCAGGCGCTTCGGATCATTGGAGGTGTACTATGACGTAGACCCCGTCTGACAGGTTTTTCCGGCAGGGAGCGCATCCTCCCGGATCTTCTTCCGTCTCATGGCGAGGACCGGGCATGGCGGAATACGGTTGTCACGGGGTATGCCGTTGTCGGCCGGGAAAAATAACCTGTTAATTTATGTTAAATTAGGGGGGGGGTGACACCAATGTATGATAAAAACGCATACATTTGCAGTGCGCATCCGCCCGTGCAGGGCAAAGCGGGTTCGTTCCCCGCTCATCACGCGCGTGCGTGAAAGCGCCTTGCGGAAAGGGCTGTACGGCGGTTGCGGGTTCCCCGGCCTTGCAGGAGGAATCCGGTGTAATGGTTTTTTTGGTAACAAACAATGAAGTGACAAATATGAACGGGAAAGTGAGAAAGAAGATCGCGGCGTGTGCCATGCTGGCGCTTTTCGCCGCTCCCTGCGCGCGGGCGCAGGACGCTGCGGTGAAGACGAACGTGCTGTACGACGCTACGTGCACGGTGAACGCGGGCGCGGAGTTCGGTCTGGCCCCCCGGTGGACGCTTGACGTGTCGGGGAACTATAACGGCTGGACTATCCGGGATCACAAGTGGAAGCACTGGCTGGTGCAGCCGGAGGCGCGTTACTGGTTTTGTGACCGTTTCGCGGGGCATTTTCTGGGTGTCCACGCGCTGGGCGGGCAGTACAATGTGGGGAATATCAACACGGGGCTGAGCTTTCTGGGGACGGACTTTTCAATCCTGAAAAACCACCGCGTGCAGGGCTGGGCCGTAGGAGGCGGCCTTGCTTACGGCTACGCTTTCGTCCTGGGGCAGCACTGGAATCTGGAGCTTGAGGCCGGCTTCGGCTACGTCTACACGCGCTACGATGTCTACGAGTGCAAGGACTGCGGCAGGAAGGTGTCAGAAGACCGCCCGCACCATTACGTGGGGCCTACCAAGGCCGCGCTGAACCTGGTGTACGTATTTTAACGGAAGGAGATAAAGGATATGAAAGATATGAAGGACATGAAGAGATGGATGCGCGGGAGGACGGCCGCGGCAGTGCTTTGCACCGCCGCCGTCCCCGCGTTGTGCGGCGGGATGCCGCCCCAGGCGGGCGACACCGTGCCGCTGCCGGGCGTGCGGGTGGAGAGTCCCGTCATTAAGCGTAACAATGACCTGATGAGCGTGAGGTTCCGCCTGGGGATGGAAGACCTGCCGCTGCCGGGCAACCGTGCGGCGGTGTTCACTCCCGTGCTGGTCAACGGCACGGACTCGGCTTTCCTGCCGCCTGTGGGTGTCTACAGCCGCGTGCGGTGGTACCAGTACCTGCGTGCCGGCGAGCCGCTGGGCGGAGCGCAGGAGCAGTCGGTCCGCTATTCGGAGCGTCCGCCCGTGCTGGCGTACAATGCCAACGTGCCCTATTCCTCGTGGATGAACGGCAGCGGGCTTATCCTGCTGCGCCGTGACTACGGCTGCTGCCGCACGTTGCTGGGCGAGGGGGAAATGCCCGTGGGCGGCTACCGGGAACTGGCTTTCACCCCCATGCTGCGCTATGTGAGGCCCTCTGCCTCGGTCAAGACCAGATCCCTTTCCGGGCGTGCCTATATCGACTTCCCGGTAAACCGCACGGAGATGTATCCTGACTACCGGCAGAACCCCCGCGAGCTGCAGAAAATCATGGGCACGATCGACTCCATACGCGCGGACAAAGACATCACGGTGTCTGCCATAACCATAAAGGGCTACGCCTCGCCTGAGGGCCCGTACGCCAACAACGTACGCCTGGCGAAAGGCCGCACGGAAACGCTGAGGCGGTATGTGGAGAACATGTACCGCTTCGGGCAGGGATTCATCCGGACCGGTTACGAGCCGGAAGACTGGGAGGGCCTGAGACGTTATGTCGAGAGCTCGGGGCTCGCCCATCGTGACGAGATCCTTGCGCTGATCAACAGCGATCTGAAGCCCGATGACAAGAACCGGAAGATCCAGACAGCCTACCCCGAAGAGTACCGCTTCCTGCTTCAGACGGTCTATCCGGGCCTGAGGCATTCTGACTATACCATCGAATACACCATACGGGGATACGGCAGCATAGACGAGATCGCGGCACTGCTGCGCACGGCCCCGCAGAAGCTCTCGTTGGAGGAGATGTACCTGCTGGCGCAGACCCTCGAGCCGGGGAGCGGCGGTTTCAACGAGGTCATGGAAACGGCGGTGCGCATGTATCCCGATGACGAGACGGCGAACCTGAACGCGGCCAATTCCGCCATGACGCGCAATGATCTGGAGCGCGCGGGGAAATATCTGTCAAAGGCGGGCGCGGGTGCGGAGGCCGAGTATGCCCGTGGCATGCTGCAGGCCCTGCAGGGCGATTACAAGGGTGCCGGAGAGAAAGTCATCCATGCCCGCTCGCTGGGTATGGACGGTGTGGAAGAGATGATCTCCCACCTTGAGGAAATGGAGGCCTCCGTGCGCGCGCAAGGCGGAGAAACGCCGGAAAACGCCGGTGAGGGAGGAAAAAAGAGCTGGGTGATACCTATGATAAAAAAACCTATAAACGTTAAGACAAAAGATTTGAAGAGATGAAAAAGACTGTGTTTATATTGTATGCGCTGCTCCTGTGGGTAGCGGGGGGCTGTACCGACAAGGAGATCGGAGACGCGGACGGGTCCCAGGTAGGCGGTCCGTTTGCCGAAGGCAAGGGCTATATCGCCGTGAATGTCGTTTCGACCGGAGCGGGGGGGGGCTCACGCGCGTGGTCTGACGATCCTGCCGTAGATGGTGATTTTGATCCGGGCAGCGAGGATGAGAGCGCGCTGTGCTCGTCGGTGCCGGATTCCCACTGGGTGCTGCTGTTCAACGATGACGGCAGTTTCCACTCGATGTCTAAGCTGACTGGCGGGACATTGTCTGATCCCCTTGCGGAAGAAGGGCACCTGAACGAGCGGTCTCTCGGCACGTTTGCCGCCGAGGTGAGGATCGAGGGTGACGAAAAGGTACCGGCCAAGTGCCTCGTGGTGCTCAATGCCCGTCCGGCACGGATTTACAAGCTAATGAGCGAGTTGGAGCAGTCGCAGGATACATGGATATTGCCTGACGGAGTGACAAAGGCCTCCAGCGCGGCCCAGTACGTCCTGATGTCGCTCACCCGCACGCTGTCTGACGAGGATATCAAGGAAGGCGGCTCCAGCGTGGTGCTTTTCACCCCAGGCGGTCTGACAGGAAAGATGAACTACTGCACCATGAGTTCCGTGACCTATGCCGAGGGTGAGTCGGAGGGTGCGGTCCACACGATGGATGCGATTGGCAGTGGGAATATCGCGGCTACGGAGGAGGAGGCGCGGAATAATCCGCTGACAGTGCATGTGGAGCGTCTGGCGGCCAAGGTGGAGGTTGAGGTGCCGGAGAGTGCCGTAGGATACGGTACTGCCATCGGAGACTGGAAAGACAAGGAAACTGACGGTCCGGCATGGCCCGTTGTGTTCCGTCCGGAGCCCGGCAAGGAGCTGGATCAGGCGGTGGATCCCGATGGAGAGTCGGTGAAAACAGAATGGGCATGCGTGATCTGGGGATGGGGCACGAACGCCGTTGCCCGCAGGGAATACGTGTTCAAGAACCTTAACGATGCGGTGGAAGGGGCCGATAAGGCAAAAACAGGCACTCCCCACTATGTTGACGAGACTACGGGTATAGGCAGTCAGTTCTTTGAAAACTGGAACGATCCTGCACGCCACCGCAGCTACTGGGCCGTTGACGGCTATTACGCCGACCCTAAAGTATATCCCATGCAATACCGGCATAACTATGAGGAAAACCCCGATGAAAACAGTTATCTGGGCAAGTGGTCCGAAAATTTGGGAAATGACGGCAAGCGGACCGAGAATTCGCCCCTCTACTATTACACATACCGGGAGCTGCGGCTGCGTGCGTTGGGCTTCTCTCCCGATGATGTGACCGGTAGTCAGGGAATCAACGGCAACCTGCTGGGGAGCCGCAAGTTCCGCTACATCCCCGAGAACGTGCTCGGCCAGGAACTTCTGAGCGGCAACACCTACCTCGCCGCCTCCACCCATGTGCTTTTCATGGGGCAGCTGCTGCTGGGTGATGAGGTGAGTCAGGCCGAAGAAAAGTACAAGGCGGGATTGTCAGTGGACAATCTGGATGAAATGATGGAGTGGGTGAAAGACAAGTACTGCTCAGGTAACAAGTGGTATGACAAGGCCGGATACATGCAGCGGGCCTACACCGATGTGTACAGTGCTTTTGACGGTGAAGAAAGACCTTTCTTTGACACATTCGGTGATAACTCCCAGTATACTATCCCTTCCGGGGAGAAAACCCTGAAGGCTGTAAAAGGAGAGGTTGAAGTCGAGTTGACGGGCGAATTCATGAAAGACCTGGCATCCAAGGGAGATGCCGCGTTGAACGGGGATGAAAATCCCTTTGATCTGGTGCCCGCCGAGATTACCAACGGTGACGGCCGCGTGCTGCTCGGCCTGAAGGAAGGCTGGACGATAGAAATAAAAGGAACAGAGGGAGGTGCCACTCTTCTTACGCTTGACAATGTGAAGTTCAAGAGCGCGAGCTTAACCTTCTTCAGCGAACCTGCCGACTATTACAAGAACGGCCGTATGTATTACTACGCCCCTATCCGGCATGCAAGGGTCACTGTGGATGTCAGTCCGTCCGAATACAAGACCGGTGACATCGGCGTGGTGCGCAACCACTGGTACCGGATTACGGTGAACAGCGTGCTCAAGCCGGGTATTCCGGTAGCCGATCCGGAACAGCCCATCATCCCGAACATTGACCCCGCAGACCAGTATCTGGGGCTGGAAGTCGGTATCGTGCCATGGCACGTGGTGGATCAGAGTGTGGACTTGCAGTGACATTATTTTTTACGGAAAAGAATCATGAAAAGAACATCGGGACATATTATGGACGGCTGGCGGTCCGTGCGGGCGGCGATGCTGGCGATCGGCATGGCGGCCGGACTGTGCTCGTGCGGGGATATTTATGACTACGAGGGCGACTGCGATCCGCACTGGCGGGTAAGGTTCGTCTATGACTACAATATGGATTTCGCGGACGCCTTTCCCGGCGCGATGGGCGTGGGGTCCGTGCGTCTGTACGTATTCGACGCCGCTACGCACAGGCTGGTTCTCGAAAAGGAGGATACCTCGGGGCCCGGCGGCTTCGCGGCAGATTACGCGATGCCGGTAGAAGAGCTGCCGATGGGGCGGTATGATTTCGTGGCGTGGTGCGGGCTGGACGGCAACGACTCTTTCACGGGCGGTGCGGTCCCTGAAACATACAGCCCCGGCGCCCCGGCTTGGAGCCTGGCAGACAAGGCGCTCTCCGGCACGGATGACGACCGCCGGCTGAAATCCCTTTACTACGGATGGCAGGGCTCGTCTGAGATTTACGATGAGCAGGGCGTGCATACTATCACGGTGCCCCTTGTGAAGGATGTCAATGACTTCACCGTGATCCTGCAGCACCGCTCGCGGCCGTTGGACCCTGCCGACTTCGACATCACCATTACGGATGACAACCGCACGCTGCTGTGGGACAACTCGATACCCCCCGGTACCGATCCGGTGGAATACCGGGCATGGGAAGTGCGGCAGGGCACTGCGGAGGAGGTTATCCCCGAGCTGGGCATAGACCCCGTGGAAAACAACGTGCTGGTGTCGTTCCTGACCACGTCGCGTCTGGTGTCGGGACGCGCGGTGCAGCCGCGGCTGACCGTCACCGAGAAATCGAGCGGACGTGTGGTGTTCGACTTCCCGTTGACAGAGTACCTGCTGATGGCCAAGCCCCGTCTGCTGGACGCGCACAACAAGCCGATGAATCTTGGGGACCAGGAATTCCTCGACCGCGAGGACACGTGGAGGCTGCACTTCATCCTTGATGACGAGCTGAGCGGGCGCGGAGGCTGGCACGCTTTCGAGCTGCATCTGCTGGACTGGCACATAACGCTTAATGAGACGGATTTGGGAGAGTATAACAACTGAAAGCGGCTGAGAAAGGAGAGACAGTAATGATTGATACCCGGTTGACAAAAGGCGGATGTTGTGTGGCGGGACTGCTGGCAACGCTTCTGGCGGTCTCGTGCGCCGATGATTCCTCCGGCGGTGAGGCTGCGCGGTCCGACGGCGCGGGCCTGCGAATGGCCCTGCAGGTGTCGGTGGCCGATATCGCGGCAGACGGTGACGATCTCTTCCCCGCCGTGGAGCGGATGCATGAGCTGCGGGTGATCGTCACCCGGCGCGGTGAGGACGGCCGCGAGGCGCTTGAATACAACCGCCTTGTCCGCCTTGATGACGAGGCGGGGAGGTGGCGGTACGGCTACAGGGACGATTCCCGGCTGATGTTCCGTATGGAGGAGGCGGGAAGGCGCCATCTCTACCTGTTCGCCAACTGCGAGCCCATACTTGATGAGACGCCGGGAGCGACACCCCACCCCGATCCCGAGGAAGGAGCCTACGGAGGCAGCCACCGGACGGAGATAGACCAGCGTACCGTTGACGCGTATCTCAACGCGCTGAGGGAGGCGGTCTATACGCGTGAGCAGCTGCGGGAGCTCGTGACGGGGGACAAGCCCGGCGGTCTGCCCATGTGCGCGGAGCATGACGTGGAGATCCCCGCGGCGGATGAGGGAGCGGCGGCGGAGCCCGTCATCGTTGAAGCGCCCATTGTGAGGGCCGCGAACAAGATCACGTTCACGTATGTCAACAACAGGCCGCGCTATCCCATTTTCGTGCGGAACTGGCGGCTCGTCAACGTGGCAGACAAGGCTTTCCTCCTGCCCCGTGTGGACGAGAACGGAGAGGGGAACAAAGATCTTCTTGCCGGCTACAGCGGCTGGATTGACTGGTATCAGAAGCATATCGCCGGAGGCGGACACGACGCCGAGCTGGAGTTTGATGTTCCGGAGGGGGAGATATACAGCCCCTTTAATGGCGTATCCACGGGAGACACTTATGACGGCGTCTCCGGTGAGGCCGAAGAACAAGGGAAATCCGGGGAGCCCGGCTATGAGCCGGCGGAAACCGTAAGAGGCCTGAAAGTGGAGGGGAGAGACCTGACAGAGGGAGAAGACGGCAAGACAACAGACCCCGCGACCTACTATTTCCCCGAGACCCGCTATATCCCGTCCGGAGAGAAAGCACAGCAGTACGGCATGGACTTTGACATAAGGGAACACTCCGCCGCACAGGCAGAGGGAGAAGACGGCAAAACGCACTATAATTATAGGGGGACGCCCTATCAGACGAGACTGCCTGACGTGACCACCCTGTTCCGCGGCACACACGTAAGGATTAAGGCAACGTTCAGGGAGGGCTCCCAGGTGGATCTTCAGGTCTCGATCATCGGCTGGTCTGAATACCCGCCGGTAGACGGCCACCTGACCCCTGACCCGGGGACTCCGGCAGCGGAAAGCGATTGAGACAGGAAAGGAGGACAAAAGCATGAGAACAACCCTGACAGATATTATCATGGTATATGGCATGGCGGCATTGTTTCTTGCCGGGTGTGAGCACGAGGCCGTCACCACGCCGTCTGAGACGCGCGGCAGGGTGCTGCGTTTCGCGGGCGGGATAGGAACCTCCGCGAGGGCGGATGTCTCCGCGGAGACGACACGGGCCGATGCCGGTACGGTTGAGAGCGGGCTGGCCGCTTCACGCGAGCGGCTGCTGAAGAAGACATTCGTCTGGGAGGGGGAGCCGCGTGACGTCATACGCGTCTGCAACGTGGAAAGCCCGGAGGCTCTCCCCGATTTCAGGCTTGAGGGCGGCAGAACATACCGGTATGTGTGCCTTAAGCACAATGATGAAAACGGTGATCCCTATCCTGACACCGGATCGCCCGAGGAAGACTCTCATGTGGGTGACACCTACTCGGAATACACATTTGAGCCCGTAGACGGGGAGAAAGGATTCCGCATCGGCGATCTTGTGGATGACGGTAAGGATTATTTCCGTCTCTACGCGGCATGGTGGCGGGAATACTCCTACTTTCCGGAAAAAGACGGGCCGGAGGGGATAGCCAAGGACCAGTCTGAGGAGGAGGGTTTTTTGAACTCCGACCTGCTGCTGGCTTTCAAGACACATAACATCAACGAATTCGAGGAGCCCATACGCCTTAAATTCCACCATTCTCTTAGCATGCTGGATGTCCGTGTGGAGGTGCCGGTATACGATCCCGGAAGCAGGGAGAACGGGGAAGAGACCAGGCCGTCGGGATACAAGACAGGAGATGTGAGGATGAGCATGACGAACGTCCCCACAGGGTTCACTATCAACACCGGGACTGAGAAGAACTCGGATGTGCTGGTGGATGTGATTGCAGACACGAAGACCGTCGCGGATGAAATACCCATGTTCCGCTATTACATGGAGGATGAGGACAAGGAAGGAGACGATGCGGGGCACGAGGGATCCGATGGCACAGAAGAGGGCCCGGCACCGACAGTGTCGCGATACAGGACCTACGGGTTCTGCGGCATCCTGCCGCCCGCGCTGCCCGGCACGGGGCTTCCCCTGCTGCGTCTGCACCTGAAGGATCCGCTCACGGGAAAAGACGAGGCATACGTCTATATACCGGATCAGGATCCGGGGTCGGGCGGGCTCGCGCTGAGCGGAGAGAAAATTTCGGTGCTGCGGCTCAAGCTCTCCCGATCGATGAAGCGGATGCTGGTACTCTCGGCCCGGGTGGAGCCGTGGAACAAGGCTGCGGGAACGCTCGACATGATGGAGGATCCCGCCAAGTGAGCGGAAAGGAAAAAAAGGCATATCGTATTTTTATGGAGAACCTGTTACAAGGAAGACAATATGAGGAGGAAACGGTTGTATAATATGGCACAGGCCGCCACGCGGGCGGCTGCCGCGCCGCTTGTGACAGCGGTGTGTCTGCTCGCCGCCGGCTGCGGCGAGGAGCTTGATACCGCGCCCCGGGAAGACTATTACCACGGTCCGCTGCTCTTGAGCGCACGGATAGACGGGCAGAGCGGAACACGCGCGGCCTACCCCGCAGGACCCGTGAAAGACGGTTCCACGTGGTATTTCTCCTGCCCCCTGGCAGAAAACAAAATGAGTGTCCTCACGGCGACATTCGACGGCAGCGGATACGCCGATCTGAAGACAGAGAGCGGAGACCCCGTAGAGCTCACGTGGGACAAACTGCATATTGCCTGGGGAAAGGGGTTCCTGTTTGTACTGGACAATGTCCAGGTCATGAGCTGCGATTACAACTTTTATGAGATTCAGGGTCCGGATACTGTGAGAATAGGACAGGGAGTGAAGTTCACCGAGGAGATGATAGATCGCTACCGGGCCGCCGTTGAGAGTGAAGACGGGGAGATCAACACGAACGACGTCATTCAGGGATATACCTCGTTTACAAAGGAAGAAGAAGGGAAGAAAGTCTACATCGAAATCCCGCTCTTCCACCTGATGGCACGGCTCGGCATAGAGGTGACCTCATCGGTGATCAGCCTTGCTGACGAGCCCGTGAAAGTGTGGATAGACCACATCGCCGCGGAAAGCTACGGGCTGAACCGCAGGAGAAGCGAAACATTGGAGAAAAACACACTGTTTATCCGTCCGTTTGTTATGAGAGGTAAGGCAATTTACTGTCCCGACAGCACCGATACGGAAATCTACAACCACACGTTCTACCTGATCGGTGACGAGAACAGCAGCGAGAAACTGATACCGAAATCCGCGAACGCCGGCAGTGCGGATACTTTCCGTACCCGCAGGCTGATTCTTCCCCCGCAGAGCACGCATCTGGATACTGACGAGGATCTGCGGCCGCGGGTGTATATCGAGGCGGGTGACAAGCGCTACTCGTCGCTCCTCCCGGGATCCGTCACCGTAGACGGGACGCCGGAAGCGTTCGGGGAGTTCAGGTCCAACGAAGACATCACCCTGGTGGCCGACATCTCAAGTGATCCTCCCTATATCAGTTTCAGCGCAAAGGTGCGGAAATGGACCTACAGGGGGACGCATACACTTGAGGCACAGCAGGCAGGCATCTATAACGAGGATGATTTCGAGAAGGCCGTGAAGATGTTCAAAGCCTATGCGGAGGCAAGGAAAACGAATCCTGACGATCCGGAAACGGAAAAGCTCAGACACGGGCTGGAGCATTACGGCCACTGGGATGCCGGCGTGTTCGTGTTCGACTTCTACGTACCGCTCGGAGAGAAAGAAAGCGTTCTGCCCGAACAATTCAAGGTACCCGATGATGAGTTCACGAGAGGCCTCTTCAACGTGGACCTGCACGCGCATACGGTGTACGGATGCGTCGGCACGAGTGAGAGCGAACAGGAAAAGGGAAAAGGAGAGAGGGATCTGAAGAGCAAGATGCTGGGCATGGGGCCGTCGGGCATTGAGACGGGCGAAGAATTGAAAAAGGCGTTGAGCGAATATTGTGACTATGTCAAATACATGGTTTCCAATTATGGTGATGAAAGTCCGGCTGTGGTGGAGGAGAGGATGAGAAGACGCGCGCTGCTGGAGCCGTACGGCTGGTGGGATCTGAGCGGGAAATTAGGTGTTCTGCATATTAGCATCAATGCGGACATTCCTGAAGATTATCCGGAGGATCTGAATATGACACAATCGCATGCAAATGAGTATCTTCAAATCGAGATGAACGGGCATACAGTCTGGGGAGAGACAGACGGGGGGGCGCTCAAGGCCAGGATATTCGGGCAATGACAGTGCCGCAAGGGCCTGACAATATATAAACGATAAAAAACGGGAAAAAGCATGAAAAAGAACAGTAATGGGATTTTCGGATTTCTTGTGGCGGCGGTGCTGCCTCTGTGCGTGTCGTGCGGAGACACGGCGGATGACGGCCTTTCTGATGGCACGATGACGCGCGTTGCCCTCACGCCCGGCGGAATAACGGATCTGAGCGCCGCGCCGGTCGCCCTGACACCGCCTCTTGCGGGAGAGTTGAAGACAAAAGGGAGCACTTTCAGCGAAGGTGACGAGATAGGCTTCTTCTCAGAGGGCGGCGATTCGCATGAGGGGGAAGACGGGACGAAAGGGTTCTCCAACCTCAGGCTGACCTATGACGGGAAGTCGTTCAACAACTCCGAAGAGTTTGTCAGGGATCTGGGTAAGCTGGGCCGTTATTTCGGCTATTATCCCTATACGGAAAATATCGAAACGGAGGAGGGAGTCAGCGTATATGCCGATGAGGGGCAGACGAGGGTCACCGATTTTCTGACCATCAACTATGGCGGCTCAGGCACGGATCTGTTAGGGGGCGACTGGAGCAAAAACCGTTTTTTCCACACTTTCGCCATAGTGCGCGTCAAGTGCGGAGAGGGATTTGAAAATTTCGACAAGGAAAACGGAAAGATTTTCCTGCAGCTCAGGCAGAAGGTGTCGGCCGTGCGTATCGATTGGAACGGCGAAGATACTGATAAGGATTCCCCTTTCACCGCGGTGAGACTGGTCTATGATGAGAGCGCCACAGCAAAGGAAGCCCGGCGGCTGCCGGCTTTCCGTACTACGGACGGGGAGGCGTGGGATGCCATTGTCCCCTGCCTGCCCATGATGTGGAAGTATCCCGATGATGCGAAGGCCGGAGGGGTCACGATAGACGCCATTGTCCTCAAGCCCGGTGACGGTTCCGATGAGACCGAAATCCCGGTAGACAACCACGAGGCGTTCCAGGGCGTGCTTGCTGATGGTAATACCACTCACGGCGTGAGGGGGAGCTTCATCTACACCGTTGTCATCCGGAAAGAGGGGTTTGATATGAGCGTGTTTCCATACGATGTGGAAAAATGGGAAGAGCAGGATCTCAATGAGACCCTGACGGCCGGCATCAGCAGCGTGGGAGAGTATGAAAGCTTCGTGAGCACATACAACAGCCTTTTCAACGAAGACAGGGAATACACGCAGGATGAGATCCTTGAAAAGGCAAACAGTTCGGAAGCCTTGCGGAAATACGGCACTAAGGCCGATGACGGCACTTTCACGGTTTTCCTGCGCTCCGACCTTGATTTCAGCGATTCCGGCAATGCCGAAGGCGAAGGCGGGGCGTGTGTGAGGAACCTTGTCATCCCGTTCGACGGGGGCGGCCACACGGTATCCGGCATCCGGATGACGGGCGGTTTCTGCGGCACGCTCCGCTCCGCCCTGAAAAATTTCAGATTCAGGAACATCAGTGTGATACAGCCTCCCGGGAGTGAAGACCCTGTGGGCCTGCTTGCAGACAAGATGGCGGGGGAGGCGCTTATCGGGCAGTGCTCCGTGACGAACGGCTGGATAGAAGGCAAGACGGTAGGGGCCGCGGTAGGAACAATGGAGGGCGGAACCGTCAAGGACTGCTCGTTCGAGGGCATCATGCGCGGGGCGAGCGACCCCGGCAGCGAGGGCCTTGCCGGAAAGAAAACGGGAGGAGCCCTTGAGGGCAACCGGAACGACATGAACACAACAGACAGTGAATGAGCAATATGAAAAGACAACACATCGCCGGGCTCACCGGCAGGATAATGATGGCGGCCGTGTCAGTGTATATGGCCGCGTGTGCCGATGACCGGCTCATGGAACGCCATGGCGGGGCGGCTACGGAGGCGACGCCCGTCAGGTTCGAGACATACTGCGCCCCGCTCTACTCTGTGACCCGCTCCGCCCCGGCCTTGAAAGAATGGCGGGAGGGAGACAAGATACAGATACTGGCGACATTCAAGGGAGAAGGCATGGCGGAGTCCGGCAAGGAGCCGCAATACGGGTGTTACCGGTACAGCGGTGAAGGGATTGACGGCGAATGGGAACCGGATGAGGAAAGCGACCGGATCTTCTGGCCCGTCGGGTCCGAGAGCGCGACATTTGAGGCCTACTACATCAAGACAGCCGAAGGGCGCATCAGCGACGGCCACTGGGCGGAGCAGCCGCTCGGCAGCATCGGGCCGGGTGAAGACCCGCTCCATGCCAAAACAGACACGGAATACGGGCACTCCGTTTCGCTGACTTTCGGGCATCTGTGCGCGCACCTTACACTCAAGGACGTGAAGGCGGACTACAGCGAGGGCTACTGGCTCTACAGAAAGACGGAGGGGGAAGAGGAGATCCCGAACGCCTGCAGGCTGAGCTATGCCAAAGGGAAAGGACTGGAATTCGGGTTCATAAGCCTGACACCGGAAGGGGGGAACGGCCATTCCTATATCGAGCGGCAGCGTGACAATGCGGAAGGGTCGGTAGATTTCTACCTCGCGCAGGAGACGACGGAAGACGGCGGGCTGAAATATGCCTACGGAAACTGCGAGCTGGCGTACCGCTTCAACCGCCCCTACCTGTCGTTCAACGGGGTGGAATCGCTGGACAGCCTGAAAGCCGGCAGCCACTACGAGCTTTCTATCGAGAAAGAGCTCGGCATCGTCCCGCAGCCGGAGACCGACTTTCCGGAAGAGCCCGATCCGGATCCGGCGGAGGTGGATATCCCCGATTTGCTTGACGGGATTGTGCACAGCCATGACGTGAAAGACAAAAACGACAATGTTGTGCTGAAGACAGAGGGCGAGCCCTGGCCAAGACTGATGCGCGATGTGGATTTCAAGAAGTTCAACCCGATGGACTATATCGAAGGCAAAGGGGAATACACGGACAACCCACACCCGGACTGGAGACTTCCCGAGTTCAGCGGCACGTTCGACGGCAATTTCCACAGTTTTCTGCACGTGGCCTACCCGGTATTCGGCAGGATAGGAAACGGGAAGATCTATAATCTGGCCATCCGTGATTCAGAGTGCGACATCAGTGTGGAAGACATAACGAGGATGGAGACAGACCGTATACTGAGCAGCGGGAATGAGGGATCGATGGATCCGATGACCGACTTCGGCCTGCTGGCCTGCACCGTGAACGGGTATCTTTACAACCTCCTTTTTGAAGACGTGAGCATGACCGTACATCTTGATGACACCCTTGCCGGGAACATCGGGAGCAGGGCATACCGCATCGGGTGCCTGACCGGCAATCAGGATGCATCCTCCGCCGCCGGCACGGGAATCGGAAAAGTCAGGCTGCGCGGCGAAGTGAAGCTTACGGTGACAACGGATACCGGGAAGCTGAACCAGGTGCAGAGCTGCTACATCGGCATACTGGCCGGGGAGGCGGGATCCCTGATTGACGGGGTGACTTCCGCCGGGAAATGCACGGTATCGGTTCCGGTTAAGGGCAGCAGCTCCGTCTGGGCCGGAGGCCTTGCCGGAAAGATCAGCGGCGAGATGCGGAATGTCACGCTCGATACCGATGTAGACTGCGGAAAGCTGCACGTGATGCAGACGTACGTCGGCGGCCTGTGCGGCGAGGCGGCCGGCATGAGTGAGGGGGGCTGCATGATGGAAGACTGCAACGCGATTGTCAGCGTGAAGGGCGGAACGGTCGAGCCGGTCAACACTTCCACTTACGCGCATTCGTATGCCGGAGGAATTGCCGCGCGTATAAGCTCGGTGAAATGCGATGGCATTTCCGTGACGGGAAGCGTCACGGGCGGGGCGGAGGAACAGGCGGTGACGAATTACCCCCAGATGATCAACTATGCCACGGGCGGAGGATTCGGGTACGTCACGGGCAAGGCGGAGCTCATCACCCGCTGCAGGGCGGAGACGACCGTAACCGCGGCGGCTCTGCAGACCACCGGGCAGGAAAACAACAGCACGGGCAGCTTTGCGGGGCGGTGTGACAGCGGCATCAAACCCGAGGATCTGGAAACGGACAACTCGGCGCAAGACAACAACGGAATGCCGTTTGTGGGCATGAATAAAACCGAGCCTGGAAACGGCAATTAAGAATGATGAAAAATAAAGAAAGCCGATATATGAAGAAAGCGATACTATACCTGTGCGCGCTGTCGGGACTCGCGGCCTGCGACAGCGGGGGGGATGACGCCGTGCCGGCAGCGGGCGGACCCGTCGGAATAAGGTTTTCGGGATTCGTGACACGCGCCGCCGGGGCAACGGAGGATGCCGATCAGGAGTATGACATGATGACCGACAACCCCGGCTACGGGACCGTTTACATCCATCACACCCGCAACGGCCGCTTTACGAGCCCCGACCAGCGGTTCAGCGACGCGGAGGCCGATGTGGCGTTCAGCGCGAACGCGGGCAGGCTGGATCCGGTAAAAGCCGATGAGGGAGACCCCGATGAGGCTTACCGCTGGTATTGGGACGGGAATACACAGCATGTATTCCATGCATGGAACCTGCCGACAGACGGGGAAAAGCAGGGCGATGGCGAACCGATAGTCACGATCGGGGACGACAAAAGGTACGGCACGGTGGATCTCCGTATGGAAGGGGAGTATGCGGAAGGAGACAGCGGACGCCTTTCGAACCTCGAATACTTCATCGGCGCGGCCAAGGGGCCCGTGACCATGGCTGAGAACAGCGATACGCGCGTCATGCTGGACTTCAGGCATCTGGTGGCCAAAATCATCGTGGAGGATATACAATATAAACATAGCGACGGTGCGGTGGATGTTCTTGATAAAGACCGTGAAGTGGAGTTTTCCATGCCGAACATGCCGAACACGGCCCGGTGGACCACGGGAGTGCCCGAAAGCGCGGATACGTATGACTGGACGGGTAATCCTCCGCAGGAACCGCACCTGCTGCCGTTGGACGACAAGGATCAAGGCTACACGATGGAGGAGAAGGACTATGGCGTGAAGGGCGCCTTGAAGAAAGGGTGGTGTTTCTATATCTACCCGTGCACGTTCGCTGAGCGGAATACGGAAGGGAACGGACTGGGCGAAATAGAATTCTGTTACAACGGCAGGTGGTTTTACGGCACACTGGCTTCCCTGACGGGGCTGGAAAAGCTCAATGCCGGAGAATGCATCGCCCTTACGCTCATATTGGAAGAAGGCAAGGTGGGGGGACTCTATCCCCACATTCAGGACTGGGGCACATCGGAGGAGAACGCCGGCCAGCATGACCGCCCGGGAATATACAGCGAGGCTGACTGGAAAAAATACACCGACTGGGTGGAGGAATGCAAGGAAGCTGACAAAAACGGGAAAGAGCGGCCCGAGCCTCCCGCCGGTCTGTTTGACTCCGACGGCAACCTGAACCTCTATTGTGACCTGAAACTGCCCGACTGGGGTAATGACGGCGATCCGGACCTGCTGTTCCCCCAAGAGGGCGGGAAACTGAAAGGAAACGGATACCGGGTGAAAACCCAAAAGGACTGGAGCGGAATGAAAGAAAAGATGGACGACATCTGGATTCCGGAGAACGGGAAATACGAGCATTACGAATGATCGGGCCGCGCTTTATAAGGAACGGGCTGGCGGTGCCGGCGATAGGGGCGCTGCTGTGCGTTCTCCCCGTTTCGGGACGGGGGCAGGAGGCTGACACGGCCATGTACCTGCCGCTGCCGGCGGTTCCGGCGGCATTGCGCGCTCCGGCCGAGCGGGCGGGCTACATTGTCAGGCATTTCTGGGATGCCATGGACTTCAGCGACACCCTCCGCACGCGCAGCCGCGACTTCATGGAGCGGAATCTCGTCAACTATCTCTCGCTTTTTCCCGTGGCAGACACCGCCGTGCTGGCCCCGGCCGCCGGCCGCCTGGTGGCGCAGGTGCAGGATGACGGCAAATCGCTGTCGGTCTTGCTGGAACTTGCCGGGGATTATCTCTACGGGCAGGACTCCCCCGTCTATAACGAGGAGCATTACCTCCTTTTTGCCGATGCCTTTATGAAAGCCCCGCTCGGTACAGGTGAAAAGGCACGCCTGCAGGCGCGGCGGGAGGCCGCGCGGAAGAACCGCGCAGGTACTGCGGCAGCGGATTTCACCTACGAGACGCCCGCCGGGGAACGGGTGCGGATGACGGAGACGGGAAAGGGGAGACCGCTCCTGCTGCTGTTTTATGACCCTGACTGCGAGCACTGCATGGAGGTGATATCCGCGCTGCATGCCATGGAGCCGATCCGCAGGATGGCGGAGAGAGGGGAACTGGCGGTACTGGCAGTGTATGCGGGCTACGATGACAGGCAGGCATGGCGGCAGGCACTGGACAGACTGCCGGCGGAATGGACGGCGGGCTACGACAACGGCACGATATATGCGGAAAACCTGTATGTGTTGCGCAGGATGCCGGCCATCTACCTGCTGGACGCGGAACGCCGCGTGGTAGCGAGGGATCCGTCGCCTGAGAGCCTTGGCGGACTGATTGGCGGAATGCAAGAATGAGGCATGCGCGGCGGACCGCACGGCCGCAGAGGCTCGGACACCGTTGAAGGCGGCGTTTTTAAAACGGCTGTTCAGGATGCCTTGTTCCTGAGAGGCGGGCGAATGCGTGCAAGCCCATGCGCGCGTCCCTTGAGGGTACGGGACCGGGATCTTTCGTCAGGAAAGCACGGGCCGAAGCCGGTGAAAAGACAGGGGGAGGAAGGAAAATATCACGTGAATTTGAAACAAAAAGCTTCCTTTTATTTGCAGATTCAAGATAAAGCGGTAACTTTGCGCCGGTAATTCGGGGTGTAGCTCAGCCCGGTTAGAGTACGCGTCTGGGGGGCGTGTGGCCGCTGGTTCGAATCCAGTCACCCCGACAAACAGAAAGTCATTGACTTACAGCCTGCAAGGGCTTGGGCCAATGGCTTGTTCTTTTGCGTACCGCCGCCAATATCCAGCCGCCTTTTAAGGCAAGGTGCGGCGGGGATAACGCGCCCCCTTATGGGGCCCGTGCATCACATGGCAAGCCGGTATTCCGCCTTGGACAAGAGAAACAGGGGGGGGGAAAAAAAGAAAAGCCTTTTTCTTCCTTTTTGAGCGGGGACAGGTTCTTTGAAGCATTCAAAAAGGAAGCCGTGCCGGCATTTTATCTGATTAAACAAACGCCGGCATGCATCGCAAGGATGCGGACAGCGGAGCCTGTAAAGGCTTTATAATATAAAAAAAGTTAATGCGGCGCATTTTTTGCATGCTTGTGTGCCGTATTCCATAAAAAAGCCCTATATTTGCATTGTGTTTTTCATAGTATTAGATTTAAGGTTAAGGAAGATTGGGGGTCGTGAGATTCCCATTCCTTTTTTTTATGCGTATGGACGCCATTGGCCGCATTGGGCCAAAAAGGCAGAACGAGGGCAGACGTGTCCGGCCCCCGCCCGCGTGTGATGCGGATAAAACAAAGCACCTTTCCTTTCTCCCCCGTGGATCGCAGGGGGTAACGTCATGCCGGATTTTTACGTGCCGAAATACAAGACGACAGGCTTTTTAATTTTATGTCCGGCAGCTGCGGCGCCGGCATCGCAGGGGATGGAGGAAAAACGGAAATCTTGCCGGAAAAATTCCGGATGAACAGGGAACAAGCCTTGACAGGCAACGGCCGGCAAGAACACCAGCCGTACTCAGGGCCTGACTTGTGTGATTAAAAACCATTCGTACCCCCATGGGGAGTCGAACCCCAATCATCGGAACCGGAATCCGATATTCTATCCATTAAACTATGGGAGCATGGAAAAATGCGATTTCCGCCTATTGCGGAAAACCATGCAAAGATAACAAATAATACACAACCCGCCTAATGAGAGGCCTCCTTTTTTTGTGGCCAGTATTCAGTTTTTTCACACACGGCAGGTTCTTCGGGCGGCGTCAGGCCGGTTACACAGTTTAGAGACACGGGTCTGCAAGAACCCTTGACGACCGGCTCGACGGCTTTGTCAACGCAGGCGCAGGACGCCCGGGCGATGACGGGGATAAAAGAGGGCTTTGCGGCGCGGACAGGGAGGAGGACGGGGAAAACGGCAACCCTTATCCCGGTGATTCCGGGGGCGGGCTGTGACTATAAAGAGATACAAATGCGGAAAAACAAAAAAAGTCCGGGTCTCTCATGCCCGGACTTTTAAAATCCCTCGTGTCGAATCTGATTATTCAACGACCGTAGAATCTGCCACAGCGGCTGTATCTGCCACAGCAGCGGCAGAATCTGTCACAGCACTCTCAACAGCCTCAACAGCCTCGGTAGCCTCATCTACAACCGCTTCACCATTGTCGGCAGCCTTGTTTCCGCAAGAAGCGAAAGAAAGAGCCGCAAACGCCACAAATACGAATAGTAATTTTTTCATTTTTTTGCTTTTTAAATCTGTAAAACAATTAATTGCTTATAAAAACGGTGTAAAGATAGGTACTTTTTCAACAGGTTGTACTTTTTACAGGCACTTTTTTTCATAAAAAATACTTTTTTTTATAATGATCTGATTTTCAATATAAAATATTCCTGTTTTTCCTGCCCAATTAAACGGATTGATCCCCGCCTCATGATAAAATAGAGAAGAATTGTGTAATTTTGCATTCAAGACAAGTAACAGGAATATGACGGATCAGAACCTATTTTCAGATAAAAAAGCCGTTTATTGCACGTTGGGCTGCAAGCTTAATTTTTCAGAGACCTCGACTATTGCCCGGATGCTGGAGGACGCGGGGGTGAGAACGGCCCGCAAAGGCGAAAGGGCCGATATATGCGTTGTGAACACTTGTTCCGTGACGGATACGGCTGATAAGAAGTGCAGGCAGGCCATCCGCAGGCTGATCAGGGAGAATCCGGGGGCGTATATTGTCGTAACGGGATGCCATGCGCAGTTAAACCCGCGACTGACCGCCGGCATTGAGGGTGTGGATCTGGTCTTGGGGGCGGAGCAGAAAGGCCGGTTGCCTGATTATATACGCTCACTGGGGAAAAAAGACAAAGGCGAAGCGCATTCAACAGCCGCCAAAGATATCCGGTCTTTTATGTATTCATGCTCAAGGGGAGACCGCACGCGGTATTTTTTGAAGGTTCAGGACGGGTGTGACTACTTCTGTTCCTATTGCACGATTCCTTTTGCACGCGGGCGGAGCAGGAACGGGAGAATAGAAGACTTGGTGAGGCAGGCCGAGCGCGCGGCGGCCGAGGGGGGTAATGAGATTGTCATTACGGGGGTGAATATCGGGGATTTTGGCAAGACGACGGGTGAAAGCCTCTTTGACCTGATAAAGGCCCTTGATGAGGTTGAAGGCATCAGCCGCTACCGGATCTCGTCGATAGAGCCTGATCTGCTGACCGATGATATCATAGAGTACGTATCACATTCACGCGCGTTTATGCCTCATTTCCATATTCCTTTACAATCGGGATCGGATGATGTGCTGAGGCTGATGCGCCGGCGCTATGATACGGCCTTGTTCGCCTCAAAGATAGAAAAGATCCGCCTTGCGCTGCCGGAGGCGTTTATCGGAACAGACGTCATTGCCGGCATGCGGGGCGAGACTCCTGAATTTTTTGAGGATGCATACCGTTTTATAGAAAGCCTGGATATAAGCCGGCTGCATGTGTTCAGCTATTCGGAGCGTCAGGGGACGCAGGCTTTGAAAATAGGCCATGCGGTAGGTCCTGAGGAAAAGCATCTGCGCAGTCAGCGTCTTCGGGCATTATCTGACAAAAAGACCCTTGCGTTTTACAGACGCAACATAGGGCGTACGGCCCAAGTCCTGCTTGAAAGGCCGAAGCCGGGAATGTCCGTGCATGGCTATACCGACAATTATGTCCGGGTGGAGCTTGAGGCCGGTCATCCGCCTGACAATCATCTGGCGGAAGTGAGGCTGGGTGATTTTAATGAAGACAAGACCGCATTGAAAGGTTTAACGTTGAAAATGAAATAATATGCAGACCAAGCTGGCAGTAGTTATATTGAACTGGAACGGGCGTTTCGTGTTACGGCGTTTTTTGCCTTCGGTTGTGGCGCATTCGTCATTGCCGGGGGTGAAGGTTATTGTGGCCGACAACCATTCTGACGACGATTCCTTAAGAATTCTGCGGGAACAATTCCCTGAGGTGGCCGTGATCCGGTTAGAACGGAACTATGGATTTGCCGGCGGGTATAACCGTTCTCTAAGGCAGATAGAAGCCGAATATTACCTTTTGCTGAATTCTGACGTGGAAGTGACTCAGGGATGGCTGGAACCCTTGATTGGGTATATGGACGTTCACCGGGAGACGGCCGCATGCCAGCCGAAACTTTTAAGCTATAACGAGAAAGAAAAAACAGGAAAGGATGTTTTTGAGTATGCCGGCGGCTGCGGAGGCTTTCTTGACAGATACGGCTATCCGTTTTGCCGTGGGAGAATAATGGACGCCGTAGAAGAAGACAAAGGGCAATATGATTCAGTGTGTTCTCTTTTTTGGGCAACGGGAGCCGCTTTGATGGTACGTTCTTCTGACTATTGGAATGCCGGCGGTCTGGACGAGCGTTTTTTCGCCCATATGGAAGAAATTGATTTTTGCTGGAGACTTCGCAGCCGGGGGAGGGGCATTGCCTGCATTCCGCAAAGCAAGGTCTATCATGCGGGAGGAGGAACGCTGGACAAGGAAAATCCGCGCAAGGCATATCTGAATTTCAGAAACAATTTACTGATGCTTTACAAGAACCTGCCGGAGAACGAATTGAAGAGCGTCATGAGGGTACGGCGCGTGCTTGATTATCTGGCCGCGTTTTCGTTTTTACTGAAAGGCGAAAGGAAAACATTTCAGGCCGTGCTCAGAGCACGCCGTGACTTCAAGCTGGCTAAAGACTCCTATGAACATGCCCGGAAAGAAAACACAAGCGCGGCTTTGCCGGGCTCAATACCGGAACGCCTTAACGGATGCATTCTATGGAATTATTATGTGAGAGGAAAGAACACGTTCGGCAAGCTGTTCACTGTAAAAGACACAGGGCCCGATGAAAAAAAACACAGCATTTGACTTGAATGGCGCTTTGCCGGGTACAACGGCCGTTCCGGCGGGGAGCGCAAATCGGGCGATGTCTTTTCAGGAAAGCACGCGTCCGCTTCCTTGCGACATTTGTGACCGCGCGATAAAAGAAAGAGAGGAGGAAACGTATCCCGTATCGGGGAGTATTGTCGCAGCGTGCCATCATGGAGCATTGATCAACGGCAAAGGGCCGGGCGGCACCCATACCCGCGATTGTCCCGAAGCTTTCCGGAGCGGCGATGCGGCAGGCGGCCGGCGCAAAGAACGCATGCAGGCGGTAAAATATTACAATGCAGGGGGACGTATATGGCAAGCAGGCCGTATCCGGCCCTGGACACCTGAGCCAGAACCGCTTTTTGGCTGATAATATTATTGTTATGGAATTGCCTGTTGATTTTGTCAATTATACCCGTGATTTGCTGGGGGCTGAAGCCTATGAAAGCCTTGAGCGCGCATTGCGGCTTGAAGCGGTGACAAGCATACGCCTGAATAACGGCAAGCTGCCCGGAGATTACAGGATAGACGAAAGCCATAGTCCCGTATTGTGGGCCTCTTCGGGGTATTATCTGGACAACCGTCTTACCTTTACTTTCGATCCTTTGTTCCATTCCGGCTGCTATTATGTCCAGGAGGCCTCTTCAATGTTCGTGGAACAGGCGTTGAGGCATTATGTAAAGGAACCGTTGGTAATGCTTGATCTTTGCGCGGCGCCGGGCGGGAAGTCCACTCATGCCCGTTCCGTCCTGCCCGAAGGGAGCCTGCTTGTTTGTAACGAAGTCAGGCGTGGCAGAGCGCGGGTGCTGACCGAGAACCTTGTGAAATGGGGGCATCCCGGGATTGCGGTTACCCAAAACGATCCTTCGGACTTCTCTTCATTGAGGCATTGCTTTGATGTAATTCTTGCAGACGTGCCCTGCTCAGGCGAGGGGATGTTCCGTAAGGACAAGGCCGCCGTGTCTGAATGGAGTACGGAGAACGTCACGTTATGCCGGCATCGCCAGCGCAGGATACTTTCTGATGTATGGGAGGCACTGAAGCCGGGAGGGATATTGATATACAGCACATGTACCTACAATCTTTATGAGAATGAAGACAATGTTGAGTGGATCATAAAAGAATTAGGGGCAGAGCCTTTGCCCGTCCCTGTCCGCCCCGAGTGGAATATAACGCCGGACTTGTCGGGGCGCGGATTACCGGCGTACCGTTTCATTCCTCATAAGACGGCGGGTGAAGGCTTTTTTCTTGCGGCTTTGCGCAAGACCTCAGACGAAAACACCGCTCCCGTGAAGCCTAAGAAGGAGAAAAGAGAAGGGAGAGGCCTGTTATGTACCGTACCACCCCGGTGCAAGGAATGGATCCAAGCCTCTTCCGATTACGAGTGGGTGGCAGAGAACGGGAAAGTATGGGCCTACCCGCGCGAATATTCAGCGTTTATCAGGCTGTTACGACAGAAACTGAAGGTCATGTATGCGGGGGTTGAGGCAGGCGAGATAAAAGGCAGAGACTGCGCGCCTTCCCATTGTCTGGCTATGAGCACCGCTCTTGCGCCATTGTCTTTTGCGCGTGCGGAACTGTCTTATGAGCAGGCTATCGCCTATTTACGAAAAGAAAGCGTCAGTCTGCCCGGTTCCGTTTCTGACGGATATGTATTGCTGACCTATAAGAATGTGCCGGCAGGCTTTGTAAAGAAATCCGGAGCGCGCAGCAACAACCTTTATCCCTCTGCGTGGAGAATAAGAAGCATTTATATGCCAAGCAAGACAATATGCCTATAAACATCATGGCTCGCCTTATCTGCCGTCTTCTATCTCTTCAAAATCCACGTATCCGCCCTCATCGTCATCGAATATTTTCCGCCTTACGCCATTGCTGCTTCTGCCATGCCGGGAGCGCGCATTCTGATCAGACACCGCGCCGTTCTCCGATTTTGTATTTTGCCCGTGTCTCTTTGCCGTTTCCTGCCACCTTTCAGTCGATGTCCGGCCGAATAAAGCCTTCAGTATCCGAAATACGGCCGAGCTGAAAAACAATATGAGGAAAACGAAGAGAAACGGTAAAGTATACAAACATCCCATAAGCCGTAAAGATTTCCGCCTGACTTACCTGCAGTCAGTATTATTCATTCCTTTTGCATGTGACTACAGACAATATCAAATACCATGCGACAATGGCCGCAAAGCCGCATATTCCAAGTAATGCCAGCAAGGGGACGCATCCCATGACAAATACATATACCGTCTTGTTATCCGCCCATGTCAGATTCTTGAATTTCAAAGAAAACATGGGGATTTCAGATACCAGCAATCCGGACATGACGCATACCAATATAAACAAGCAGACAGCATTGAATGGTTCTGAGACAAGCGCAGAGTGCGCTCCTGCCGACAATGAAGCCCAAAATAAGGCGCTGGCCGGCACGGGCATCCCGATAAAAGAAGTTGTCTGCCGGGTGTCCACATTGAATTTTGCCAGCCGGAGAGCCGAGAATACGGCTATGAGAAACGCGCTGTATGATATCCATTCACGCGCGTTTATCAAAAAAGGAGGATAACGCACTTCTTTAAAAAGAGAGAAAACAATCATGGCCGGCGCAAATCCAAAACTGACGTCATCTGCCAGCGAGTCTATATCCTTTCCGATAGGAGAACGCGCGTTCAGAAGACGTGCCAGCATCCCGTCAAGGAAATCAAACAAGGCTGCAAGGATAATGAAAAAGGCAGCCCACCCGTATTTCATCTCATAAGCCATCACACTGGCAATGCATCCGGAAAACAGGTTGCAACACGTTACAGTGTCAGGGATATGACGGATGATACGGCTTGCCATAAATGTTTACCTTAGTTTTGCTATAATCGTCTGGTTACCCACAGTCCTTTGCCCCATTTTGACGCATGGCTCGCTGTCTGCGGGAAGATAGACGTCAACCCTTGAGCCGAATTTAATGAATCCCATGTGCTCATCGATATAGCATTCTTCCCCTTCGGCCGCATACGTGACTATACGGCGCGCTATGGCTCCGGCTATTTGCCGTGCCATCACTTCAACCCCTTGGGGGGTTTCTATAACCACCATGGAACGTTCGTTCTCCGTACTCGCTTTGGGAAGAAAGGCCTTATGGAAATTGCCATCCTGATGTCGTACCATTTTTACCGTTCCATCAACAGGATACCAATTTGCATGTACGTTTGTTATGTTCATAAAAATGGAAATCATCAGTCGTTTGTCATGAAAATACTCATATTCATCGACTTCCTCGCATACGACAATCCGCCCGTCGGCCGGAGCCACAACGATCTTTTCCGTATCTTGCCCGAACAGCCGGACAGGGCATCTGAAAAAGTTTACCATAATCAGATAAAGGCACAAGCTGATTCCCAGCACAATGTAAAACGGAACCTTGGATTCAATCTCCAAAAACACAGCCGTATTTAAAGCCAACAGCAAAACGCAGCCAAGAACCAATATATGCGTGCCTTCTCTATGGAGTCTTATCTTCTTTATTTTCTTCAGTTGATTCATTGTAAAAAGTACATGAACTGTTATTTTACAAAAGTAGGTCATATTTAGTTATTCTGCAAATAAAACAAGAATATTAAGTACTTAAAGCCATCGGGAGGGGGCGGGGAAAATGCAAAAGCTGATAATTTTCCAAGGCGGCGCTTGCTTATTTTATAAAACAGGCTTATCTTTAAAAAGTTTTTTGAAACAGGTTTTATATATGTACGATTTTGTTCATTTGCACGTTCATAGTCAGTATTCCATTCTTGACGGTCAGGCAAGCATCGCAAAACTGGTCGACAAGGCGATAGCTGACGGGATGAAGGGGATGGCCCTGACGGATCATGGCAATATGTTCGGCATAAAGGAGTTTTACAACTATGCGGATAAAAAGAACGGAAGCATTAAGGGAGAGATAAAGTCTTTGAAGAAGAGGATTTCCGATCTTGAAAGCGGGAAGGAGGCATGTGAGAATCCGGCGGAAGAAATCGCATCATGCAAGGCGGGAATCGAGGCTTTGAACGGAAAGCTTTTCAAGCCTATCATAGGCTGCGAAATGTATGTGGCACGTCATAGGCTTTTTAATAAAGAGGGGAAAGCCGATCAGAGCGGCTATCACCTGGTGGTGCTGGCAAAGAACCAGAAAGGGTATCACAATCTGATAAAACTTGTATCGAAAGCGTGGACTGACGGATACTACGTTCGTCCGCGTACGGACAGATCGGAACTTGAGAAATACCATGAGGGGCTAATTGTCTGTTCTGCCTGCTTGGGAGGTGAGATACCCCGCCTGATTCGCGACGGTAAGACAAGAGAGGCCGAAGAGGCGGTGCAATGGTATAAGAGGGTTTTTGGCAATGATTATTATCTGGAACTTCAATTACATAAGGCTACGGTTGCGAGAGCCAATCATGAAGCATATCCGCTTCAATTGAAAGTAAACAGGCATTTAAAGGAATTCGGGGAAAAATACGGCATTAAGCTGGTTTGTACAAACGATGTGCATTTTGTGGATGAGGAAAATGCCGAAGCCCATGACCGCCTGATTTGTCTGAGTACGGGTAAAGATTTGGATGATTCCAATCGTCTGCTTTATTCCAAACAGGAATGGTTCAAGACAAAGGAAGAGATGAGCCGAATTTTTGAAGATGTGCCTGAGGCTTTGCTTAATACAGTGGATATTTGCAATCAGGTGGAATTCTATTCGATAGATCATGATCCGATTATGCCGACATTCGCCATTCCTGAAGAATTTGGAACGGAAGAAGGATACCGTAGAAAATATACGGAAGAGGATTTGTATAATGAATTTACCCGGGACGAGAACGGCGAAGCGGTGATGGATAAGGAAAGCGCTGATGCCAAGATTGAGAAACTGGGGGGATATGAAAAGCTATACCGCATAAAGTTAGAAGCCGACTATCTGGCAAAACTGGCATTTGACGGGGCAAGGAAATGTTACGGTGAAAAGCTTTCGAAAGAAGTAGAAGAGCGATTGAGGTTTGAGCTCCATGTCATGAAAACGATGGGTTTTCCGGGATACTTTCTTATTGTACAGGACTTTATCGCAGCCGCGCGTGAGAAGCTTGGAGTCTCGGTGGGTCCGGGGCGCGGCTCTGTTGCAGGCTCTGCCGTTGCCTACTGTCTTGGCATTACTAAGATAGATCCTATTGCTTATGACTTGCTGTTTGAGCGTTTCCTGAATCCGGACAGAATATCGCTGCCTGATATTGACGTTGATTTTGATGATGACGGACGTGGAGAGGTGTTACGCTGGGTTACAGAGAAATACGGACAGGAAAAGGTGGCACATATCATAACTTATGGAACGATGGCGGCCAAGCTGGCCATAAAAGACGTGGCCCGTGTGCAAAAACTGCCCTTGGCCATATCCAATAGATTGTGCAAGCTTATCCCGGACAAAATTCCCGGCAAGAAAACGAGCCTGGCCAGCGCGATTGAATATGTACCGGAATTGCAGGAAGCCGAAGCCTCTTCGGATCCTGTGTTGAGAGATACTATCAAATATGCGCGAATGCTGGAGGGCAATGTCCGTAATACAGGCGTGCATGCCTGCGGTACCATTATTTGCCGTGATGACATTACAGACTGGGTTCCGGTAAGTACGGCAGACGATAAAGAAACCGGAGAAAAGATGCTGGTTACCCAATATGAGGGTTCGGTTATTGAAGAGACCGGACTGATAAAAATGGACTTTTTAGGCTTAAAAACCCTTTCGATAATAAAGGAAACGATAGAGAATATCCGCCTGAGTTCGGGTGAGGAGATTGATATCGATAAAATCGATATCAATGACAAGGCCACTTATAAGTTATACAGTGAAGGGCGTACTATCGGCACGTTTCAGTTTGAGTCGCCTGGAATGCAGAAATACCTGCGTGAACTGCAGCCTACCACATTTGAGGATCTGATAGCGATGAACGCCCTTTATAGGCCAGGGCCGATGGATTATATTCCGGATTTCATTGACCGTAAGCAAGGGCGGAAACCCATAGAATATGATATACCGATAATGGAGAAATATCTGAAGGATACGTATGGAATAACGGTCTATCAGGAGCAGGTGATGCTTCTGTCACGCCTGCTGTCTGATTTCAGCCGCGGGGAGAGTGACGCCTTGCGCAAGGCTATGGGTAAGAAACTGCGTGACAAGCTTGATCATTTCAAGCCTAAATTTATAGAAGGCGGGAGGAAAAACGGACATGATCCGAAGGTACTTGAGAAAATATGGGGCGACTGGGAAAAGTTCGCTTCGTATGCGTTCAATAAATCGCACGCTACCTGTTATTCATGGGTAGCCTATCAGACCGCTTATCTGAAAGCACACTATCCTCCGCAATATATGGCGGCGAACTTGAGCCGTAATATTTCCAGAATTGACGAAATTACAAAGCTGATGGATGAATGCAAGGTTATGGGTATTCAGGTATTGGGGCCGGATGTAAACGAGAGCGTCATGAAATTCTCTGTCAATCCAAGCGGGAATATCCGCTTTGGGCTGGGTGCTGTAAAAGGCGTGGGGGAGAATGCTGTAGGGGCAATTGTCGAGGAGCGTAGGAAGAACGGTCCTTACAAGGATATTTTTGATTTTGTACAGCGGGTGAATCTGACGGCCTGTAACCGAAAGAATATTGAGAACATAGCGATTTCAGGAGGATTTGATTCTTTACCGGGTGTAAAGCGGGAAATGTTTTTTGCCTCAAATGCCAAGGGCGAGACTTTCGCAGAACTGTTAATACGTTATGGAACAAAATACCAGGCAGACAAAGCGGCCTCAATTAACTCCTTGTTTGGAGGAGAGTTCCAAATAGAAGTGTCAAGACCGGAAATCCCTCCGTTTGAAGAATGGAATTCTCTTGACCGGCTAAATCGTGAGCGTGAATATGTGGGCATATATTTGTCCGCGCACCCTTTGGACGAGTATGCCGTTGTACTTGAGCATGTATGCAGCACGCATATGAATGAATTAAGCGACAAAGCGGCATTGGTTAGTAAAGAACAACTGGTGATGGGAGGAATCGTGACTGATGTGCGTGAAGGACGCACGAAGACCAATAAGCCTTACGGAGCGGCTAAAATAGAAGACTATTCAGGTTCTGCCGAATTGACTTTTTTTGGCAATGACTGGCTGAAATGGTCAGGTTATTTCCGTACAGGATATTTTCTGTTTATGAAAGGAAAAATGACGCCTCGTCAGTGGAATGCCAATGAATATGATTTGAAAATAACTTCTATTGAGTTTCTTCCGGATGTAAAGGAACAGCTGATAAACAAAATCACCATTAATACACCGTTAAGCGCGCTTAATGACGAACTGGTAACCGATTTGCTTTCGATTGTAAAAAATAATCCGGGGAACGCCGAACTCTGTTTCTTTGTACAAGATGATGCTGACGGCAGAATGCGTGTTTTGATGAAATCACAGAAAGTTAAAATTTCTGTTAAGCGTGACCTTATCACCTATATAAAGAGCCGGCCAGAGTTGGAATTCAAAATAAATTGATATCTTTGCCGACCAGTATCATTAAAAAGTATATTCAATTATGGCACTAGAAATTACAGATGCGAATTTTGACGAACTGGCAGCTACAGGAAAGCCGGTTGTTGTGGATTTTTGGGCAACTTGGTGTGGCCCATGCAAGAAAATAGCTCCTGAAATCGAGGCTTTGGCCAAAGAGTACGAGGGGCAGGCTATTATCGGTAAATGTGATGTGGACTCAAACGATGGGCTGACCGGCAAGTTCGGCGTACGTAATATCCCGACAGTCTTGTTTATCAGAGACGGAAAAGTCGTTGACAAACAGGTGGGGGCGGCTCCAAAATCTGTTTTTGAAGAGAAGCTGAAAGCTATTCTTTGACAAAGTGAAGAATGTCCGTTCTCATGCTGAAAAATATTATCATAAGGGGTGAGAACGGATGTTTTTACAGGGGGCGCTTGCGCCTTATCCGTTGTAAAAGGCATATTCAGGACGGGCGGTCTTCCCGGTATAAGGACGATGCGAGTGTGAGGAGGACATGCCGGAATGGCATGAGATGTCTGTCCGCTTCCCCTGCGGACTGATCC
>CAYUIJ010000008.1:0-44863 GCA_964444735.1 uncultured Bacteroides sp.
TATTTAAACTAAGCGTAAATCTGCATAAACGATAAAAACATATCAGCGTTTCCTTTCCTGTAAGGGAAAACCAACCGTTCCCTTAGCAATCAGATGACGCACAAAAAAACGAGGCATGCGTAAGCGATATCTCCTCCAGTATCTCAAATAATGGTAATGAAACACATGTCCTACAGAAATTTCCCCCATTACATTGTATAATTTCATATCTGCGTTTCGTACAGCCCTCTCTAAATCGTTCACTTTCCGAGAATCAAACTCCTCTTCAGGCTGAAGTACCAAATATATTTTATAAATTGAGTATATATGCCATTTCAATCTGGCCAATAAATATTCCCTACGATTAGGCTCATAAAGCCCTTTCAAGTAACCGGCATACGCCAGCAGCATTTTCTTTACAAACTCCTGGGTTTTCGGAGCATCCCGTATATAAGTCTCCGGTGTCATTGTCTGTCCGTCGCCCCCTACAGAATAATGATAGACCAAATAATTCAGAAACACAACTGACTGGACATGAAACATAGGATAAAATATCCATTCTAAATCTGTATATGAGACACCTTCGGTCTGCCTGTAGTTATTCTTTCTAAGGATTTCCGTACGGTAAGTCACTGCATGCATGAACAAATTATCCAGAATAGTCTTACTCCGGGCAGTCTCATCAAACCGGTATGCTTTTCCATATTCCCATTCATAATAACTTTGCACGGTCATCTTTCCAGAAACATGATTATACATAAAATGTGTAATAATCAAATCAGCCTCAACCATTTTCAAATGTTCTACAAAGCGCCCGAATTCCGCCTCGTCAAACCAGTCATCAGCATCCAATATTTTCACATACTTCCCCTTTAACACCGGCAAAGCCGCATTTATTGCCGAGCCATAATTACCATTTGCCTTATCCAGCACTCTCACGGCCTCCGGATAATTATCTCTGTATTGATTTGCGATTTTCAAGGATGAGTCCTTGCTCCCATCGTTAACAACAATGACATCCAGAAAATCATCCCATTTATGATTCAAGACCGAAGACAGACATTTAGGCAATGTATTTTCCTTATTATACGTAGGAATTATAATTGAAAGCAACTTATCCATTAGCAAATATATTTTTACAGGCTGACAAATATCCGTAAAATGTTTGTTCCCCTTTTTCATCAACTTTCACAAAATCAGCTTTCCAAGTCAACTTATGAAAATATGTCTCAGACAGGATCTTATCAAAAAGGGAACTGTCGAAAGCCCTGTTCATCACATACGACAGTTCATATAATTGCGGATTATTATAAGGAACATTATCAATCAGATTCTTAACATCCCGTTTTTTCTCGTAAGCGGCGGCTATTATAGAATCAAACATCAAATATTCCAAAATAGTGTCACTCACTTTCCAATAATATAACAACACATCTCTTAAGTATACAAACAAAGGGAGATCAGGAACACCACCCAGACAGAAACTTGTCCATCGATACATCGAAACGTGCTTATTATCCATAGGCAACTGCTTCATTGAGAAAAACGGCATAGGTATCGCACCTATGTCACGTGTGACAAAAATTGTCGCATCAAGCCACAAACCACCATAACGGGCTAACAAGGCAACTCTTAAGACATCGCTAAAATGAGCGAATGAAATATTTCCGTCACTCAGTTTTTTCAGCACATAATCAGGTATGTTTATATACTCTTTATAATTTTCCAAGGTGATTAAATGTACAGGATGCTTTCCGGCATGCTTAAGCAAAGAAGAGTGGCATATTCTAATAATCTCCGGCATACTGTCAGTTCCCTGAACCCAGCATGTCCATATCGGCGTATCCTCAGAGATTTCCGTATCGCTTGTTTTTTTCGTTCCCCTATAACGAAAGGAACGAAAATAATATATTACCCCCTTATTAAACATTTTCTCATAATTTTCTTTTTTAACCAGCAACGGCAAAAAACCCATAAAAAAAGCGGCCCTCCAACCTAAATGATGATACAGCCATTTAAATTTCTTTATCCTTTTACTACCCATATTTGATCATACAATTTTTCAAGCGCAAAGGTAAGTATTAAAAGCATATACTTCCAACTCCTTGAACGCTTTCTCATAACAAACGGCGTATCCTCACTGACTTTTCAAAAAATCCGGTTAAGGCTCCCCTCCCTGTCAATAAAACCCTATCTTTGCCATCATTTTACAGAATATATTTTTTATGACGCCGGACATATCACTTGTCATTTCAACCTACAACTGGCCTGGAGCCCTGAGCCTGTGCCTGCAAAGCGCATTGCGTCAATCCGTGCTTCCCGATGAAATAATAATAGCGGACGATGGCTCCAAAGAGGATACCAAAGAGCTTGTCAATACATTCAGGGATATATGCAAAGCGCCTGTTGCCCATGTATGGCAGGAGGATAAGGGATCCCGGAAAACAAGGATCATGAATGAAGCCTTCACTAAAGCGTCATATCCATACATAGTGCAGATTGACGGGGATATTATTCTACATAAAGACTTTATTAAAGATCATATACGGTTCGCACAACCCCGGAGCTTTGTCAGCGGAAGCCGCGTAATGATAGACGAAAGACTTACACAGACATTGATTCAAAAAGGACAATGGACTTTCCCGGTATTTACTCACGGGCTACGCAACCGGCTAAACGGAATAAGAATGCCTTTTCTCAGCAAATTCCAAGAGCATTACCGACAAAACGACATCATGTATGTGCGCGGATGCAATATGGCTTTCTGGAAAGAGGATTTGTTAAAGGTCAACGGATATGACGAGGAAATTACCGGATGGGGGCGGGAAGACAATGAGCTTGCCGCACGGCTTATCAATGCAGGTGTCTGCAAACGGGTTATAAAATTCTCGGCTATCGCTTTTCATTTGCATCATAATCTGCGCTCAAGAGATTCCGTAGCTCAGAATGACGCTATATTAAACAAGACTTTATCTGAAAAGCGCATTCGTTGCAAACAAGGGATAGATTCACACAAAAACAGTCTGTAATGCAATAAATCCTTTGCACCATTCGGGGACATTTGCCGAACATCCCTGTTTATTGCCATACAAGGACAAAGAATTTCCGATAGAATGTCTTTTCTAAAGCGGCTTTTCCTTTACAATGCCGTTTTTACACCATACGCGGCGTTCTGCAATAACCTCATCAAGCACCTTGTTGTGAAAATCAAGATTGGCCCGTGAATACGGCTTGTGATATAAATGATACTCCACACCTCCGGCCTTAAGAAATTTCTTTTTTACTCCCGCAAACATCAAACGGCAGGCAATTTCCTTATCTTCTTTCCCCCACATGGTAAGGCATTCATTATATCCGTTGACCTTTAACAAATCCTCTTTCCAGAAAGCCATATTGCATCCGCGTAACCGCTTTATGTCCTTCGGGGAATAGCGCTTTTCCAGATATTTACGGATAACGCGTGAACGGAACGAATTCAGCATATACATAAATGTCAGCTGAAAGAAATACGGACGGTATTTTCCGTTTGTTCTCATAAAACATTCCGTCTGATATTCATTTACCCCCACCCTGCTCCCGCATACGAAATATCCTTTTTCGGAAAGCTCCAGATGATCGGCAATAAAATGCCTGTCTAATACCACATCCCCGTCTATTTGTATGACATAAGCGCCAGATACCTGCAATATCGCCTTATTCAGGATTTCTGTCTTACGGAAACCTTTATCCTCCTGCCATACATGGACAACAGGGATATCGGTCTCGCCGCGTAATTCTTCAATCATCATCCGGGTATCCTCGCGTGAGCCGTCATCCGCAATGACAATCTCATCAGGCCTTACAGTCTGTTCAAAGATGCTCCTGACACAAAGTGCCAGAGCTTCTTTCCAGTTATACGTAGCAATCAATACAGTTACAAACATAGAACGGCTTCTCCCCGACGGGCTTCTCCTTTAAGGCGGATCCTATAAACTCACATTACCGCAAAGATCCGCCGGGATGGATCCGTTTTTGCCCGGCCGGCACGGATTTATCAATTCACGTTGCAAAGGTATGTATTTTGACTTAAATGACATAAAAAAACTCCCCCATGATTTGACACGGTTTTAACATATACGGCATGCCTGTTCCCCGCAGGCGGCCATCCGGATACTGACAGCCGGCAGCCTGACAGAAACGGCAGACACTGCGGACAAGGCCTGTCAATGCAAAGCCGGTCAAAGCTGCCGCCCGTGGCATCACGACAATGCATGCGGGAATTCATCTGTCCGTAACAGCCGGCTGCAAGAATACTGTCTGCATGGCGCGTTACGTGTCAACGACGGGCCTCCTGCCTGCGTTGCTCCCATTTCTGGCGCGTACGTTTCCAGCGGTTGTGTGACCAGAGCCAGTACTCCGGCGCGCGGCGTATCATGTTTTCCAGATTCCGCATATAGATATCGGTCACTTCAAACTCCCTCAGGGCTTTCACATCGTCTACCATGCGGTAGAGGCGGCAATTGTAATATCCGCGCCGGGGGCGTGTCACATCGGCAAAATAGATTAAGGCATTCACCTGCCGTCCTATCTTCTCGGTACCTGTAAACACAGGCGTATCATGGTTGAGGAAAGAAGTAAAATGATGGATGCTGTTCCACTTCGGCGCCTGGTCAGAAATGAACCCGATGACTACGTTCAGCTTTTCGCGTTTCCATTCTATGATACGGCACAAGGTCTCCTTCATGGGGATGCACATCCCTCCGTAACGGCTGCGCAGACCGAGAAAGAGTCTGTCGAAAGCCTTGTTGTAGAGCGGATGGTATATCTGTCCGCACACAATATCCTTATCAAAGGCAGAAGCCATTGAGGCTATCCACTCCCAGTTGCAGTAGTGCCCCAGATATATGAACACAAAACCGGCCCCTTGCCCGCGCATGTCACGCTGCAACCCGTCAATGCCGGTAAAGGTCATGCGGCGCTTCATCTCCGCTTCCGGCATGGAGAACTGCTTGATGGTTTCCACCACACAGTCGCAGAAAAAGGCATAAAACTTCTTTTCTATGCGCACAATCTCGGCCGGCGGCTTTTCGGGGAAAGAGCTCACGAGGTTCTCCCGCACCACCCTGCGGCGGTAGCGCGCCACGTGATAGAGCAGGTAATACATGCCGTCGGAAATGATATACAACAGCCAGAAAGGCAACAGCGAGAGCAGGTACCACCCTGCATAAAACAGATAATAAAGCAGTCTCATAGGCCAGCGGTTAATTATGCCTTATCCTTGTCAAATTCCGGAATATCCGTTCCACCCGCTTACGGTATTCAAAGCATCCCAGCTGACGGATGACTGCCTGCACGGTCTTGTCCGGATTCCATCCCCGATGCCGCGCATAGAGCGAGATGATGCACACCAGCAGTTCGCGCTTGTGCGTAATGCGTTTCAGGTTGTCAAGGCACTCCCGGCGGGTGGGATGCTTGAACACCGAGCGGTTGGTGTCAATCAGCACAAAATGATATTTCCCGTCATCATCAACATGATAGAGTATGTTGGTCAGATTCAGATCACCGTGCAGCACGCCCTTAGTGTGGAGCTCAACGAGGAACATGGCCAGTTTGTCGGCCAGATCATGGTCGAAGTTACCGGCCGGAAAAGCATTGCTGACAGACTGATAGTCACAGTTGCGCGACAGGAAAAAACCTATGGTGAAGAGTCCGTGCCGTCTTATCTCGATATAAGCCACTTCGTGAGGCGATTCGATGCCCATCCCGCGCAGACGCGCGGCGTACTCGTAGGCCCGTTTGGCCTTGGAGCTTTTGAAGCAGGTATAGGCAATGCGCTGCGCCAGATTGGGGTGCTTGTATTTCTTGGCAACCACCGACACCCCATCCGCCTCGTACCGCTTCACGGTATTTCTTTTCTCATACACCAACTGTCCGGTTGTATAAAAAGTATCCGGAAGCCGACGGATAAAATCGGTCATGAAACGATATTCCGGGTGAACTATAACTTTCATACCATGTTGTCTTTATCGATTAGTTGTTTCACATGTTCTGCCACACGCTCAGGCTCAATCATGCTCATGCACGCATAGTCTTTGCGCATGCACGGTTTGTCTCCGTAGACGGAGCACGGACGACATGGCATTTCCGCCTGTATGGCATTTCCGGCAGGCTGGTTCCATCCCATGAATCCGGCAAAGGGATGCGTGGCTCCCCATATCGAGAGTACGGGTACGGCCACCATCGAAGCCAGATGCATATTGGCCGAATCCATCGAGATCATCACGTCAAGATGGCTCATGACAATGAGCTCGGTGTCAAGTCCCAGCTTGCCGGCAAGCGAACATGTGTTATTGTATCGCTTTTCCCACTTTTCAAGCGTTTCCCTTTCAGCGTTTCCCGCTCCGAACAGAAATATGCGGCAACGGTCCATGCGGCTCAGTATGCCGATAACTTTCTCCATGCGCTCTGCGGGATATATCTTGCCCTTGTGTGCCGCAAACGGCGCAATGCCAATCCAGCGGCAGGTCCCTTTCCCGCCGGTCACGGAGGCTGCCCGCGCGAGGTCTCCCCTGCCGTTGCCGAATATGGAGCGGAAGCCGGGCCTCACGCTGATGCCCAGCGTGCGGAGCACATCGGTATAGCGTTCAAACGAAGTCTTCTGCCGCACCAGTCTCTTTCCGGAAACATTGGTCAGCTGTTTTTTCCCTTTGCGCCCCTTGTCAATGCAGGCCGTCTTCACGCCGCATGCACGGAACAGCATACGCAGGTATCCGGTACGCAGCACACCGTGCATATCGGCCACCGCGTCAAAGCGCATCGCACGCAGTTCACGGAACAGCCGCGTCAGTCCGACTACTCCCTTATGGCATCCCTTGAGGTCTGTTCCCATGAACTCCACGTTCGAAGGCATCCGTGCGAAAAGCGGGCACATGGACTCCCTGCTCAGCACCGTAATGCGAAGCCGGGGATTCTGGCATGCACATGAATAAACAACGGGTACCATCATTGCCACATCGCCGATAGCCGAAAACCGTATGACCAACAAGCGTTTCAAAAGCAGTCTTATTTCTTTCCGTAGAGTGCGGGGTTCAGTTCAGGGTCATTATACATCTTCATCTGCTTATACACTTTCATGTATTTGCGTCCGGCTTCGATATCGGCTATCAGCCGGTCAATGGCCGAAGAGAGGTCTTTTTGCTGTTCGAGCAGCACGTTCAGCTTCTGTCTGCATTGCGCGTGATGCCCAGGGCTCACGCCGGTACGCTCCACTTCACGATGCATGTGGTATATTTTCAGCGCGAGGATGGAGAGACGGTCAATGGCCCATGCGGGGCTCTCGGTATTGATGGAGGCGCCGGCAGCGGGCCTTACGTCTTTATACCTGTCAAGGAAATAGCCGTCAATGTGTTCCACAAGATTGGTACGGTCCTGATTGCTCTTGTCAATGCGGCGTTTCAGCACGAGGGCGTCGGCCGGACGGATATCCGGATCACGTATGAGGTCTTCGAGATGCCACTGCACCGTATCTATCCAGTTTTTCAGATACAGGCGGTATTCTATTGTTTCCATTCTGTACGGATTGCTTATAGGGGCATCTACATTGTCTGTCTTGTGATAGTCATTGATTGACTGCACAAAAATGGGATTGCAAAGTTCAGTGAATGTCATGGCCTTATTATATTTGTTCTCTGTTTCCGCCCACAAAAATAGATATTCCTGCCGGACCTGCAATACTGATTATAAAATAAAAGTGAATAACTTTGTCCCTGAAAAGAGATTTTTAAGCCCATGAAAGTCATTATAGACGAAAAGATACCATACATGCAAGGCATTATAGAGGGCCTTGCCGATGAAGTGGTGTATGCCGCAGGCGGGAGCTTTACCCCCCGGCTGGTGCATGACGCCGATGCCCTGTTTGTACGCACCCGTACGCGGTGCGACCGTGCGCTGCTCGAATGCAGCCGTGTGAAGTTCATTGCCTCCGCCACCATCGGGTTCGACCATATTGACACCGCATGGTGCAGCAAGGCCGGCATCCGCTGGGCCAACGCTCCGGGATGCAACTCGGGAGGTGTGGAGCAATATGTGCACTCGGCCCTGCTCGTGCTTGCACGTAAACGGGGACTTCACCTGCGGGGCGCCTGTATGGGTGTGGTGGGCGTGGGGCATATAGGAAGCCGCGTGGCACGTACGGGCATCCATCTGGGCATGCGCGTGCTGCTGTGCGACCCCCCGCGTGCCGAAGCAGAAGGATCCGGAAAGTTCCGCTCGCTTGGCGAACTGGCACGGCAGTGCGACATAATCAGCTTTCACACTCCGCTCACCAAAGAGGGGCCGCACGCCACCCTGCATCTGGCCGATGAAACCTTTTTCGGCTCGCTGCTGCGGAAACCCGTCATCATCAACACCTCGCGCGGTGAGGTGGTGAACAGCCAGGCCCTGTGCCGCGCCATTGACAACGGACAGGTGAGTGACGCGGTGATAGACGTATGGGAACATGAGCCGCACATTGACCTCAGCCTGCTGGAACGCGTGGTGATAGGTACGCCCCACATAGCCGGATACTCGGCCGATGGAAAGGCCAATGCCGCACGCATGTCACTCCAGGCTTTCTGCCGTTTCTTCGGTCTGCCCGAGACATTCCGCATAGAGCCTCCCGCACCGGCATGCAGCGTGATACGTGCCGCATCCGAAGCCGATGCCCTGCTACAGATATACAACCCGGCCACAGACAGCCGCATGCTGAAAGCGCGCCCCGGACAGTTCGAGACCCTGCGCAACAACTACTTCTGCCGGCGTGAGCCGCCGGCCTACCGCATAGAGCTGCCCGATGACACCACATCATCATAATGTGACACCTGAGAAAAGGAATTGCCATCGGCCGCGGACTCAGCCGTTCAGACAATCACCCGACCCGTTTTCAGGCATTCTTGCCGCAATGGCAGGGCCTGCCGCAAGCGTGGACAGCTTAGGGATTTTTTCATGACCCATGAGAACGGGAATATGACATTAAGTCAAGGATGTCATTCCGTCTCTGCAAGAATACGCTCTATCACTCTCGGATAATGCTCGTACTCCAGCGCATGCACTTTACGGGCCACCTCTTCGGGCGTATCACCGGGCAATACCGGACATTTGGCCTGAAAGACGGTTATTCCCTCGTCAAAATGCCCGTCAATATAGTGAATCGTTATTCCGCTTTCTTTTTCTCCGGCAGCAACGACAGCCCGATGCACCTTATCGCCGTACATTCCTTTTCCGCCATACTTCGGAAGCAATGAAGGATGAATGTTTACAATCCGCCGCGGATAGGCTGCGATCATATCGTCAGGAATACGAAGCAAGAATCCGGCCAGCACAATCAAATCGGCATTATAATCTTTCAAAACGGAACAGACATATCCGTTTTCCATAAATCTTTCACGAGGAATCACCAAAGAAGGCACCCGAAGTCTTCTGGCCCTTTCAAGAACATAGGCATCGGCCTTGTTTGATACTGCCAAAACCACACGCGCCATGTCGCTCAACTGAAAATAGCGGATGATGTTTTCCGTGTTCGTACCCGAACCGGAAGCCAATATTACAATTTTTTTTTGCATATTTTTCCTAATTTGTGCATATTTGCCTATAATTTGTGCAAAGAAAACGCAATTAATCTTTTAATTATTTGCACATAAAGATAAATATTTATTCCTTTGTATCGCAAAAATAAGGAAATAACAATAAATTATTAATTTAAAACTTAGAATTATGTCTGAAATTGCATCAAAAGTTAAAGCGATTATCGTTGATAAATTAGGAGTGGAAGAATCAGAAGTTACTAACGAAGCAAGCTTTACTAACGATCTGGGAGCAGATTCATTGGATACGGTTGAGCTGATCATGGAATTCGAAAAAGAATTCGGAATTAATATCCCTGATGATCAAGCGGAAAAGATTACAACTGTAGGTGATGCTGTTTCTTATATCACTGTGAAGATGAGCGAGAAAGCTGAAGCATAACGGCTAACGCAAAGTAATCAGTTTCATATTGTATAATGGAATTAAAAAGAGTTGTAGTAACAGGTCTTGACGCACTGACACCGGTAGGCAATACCGCTTCCGAAACTTGGAAGAATCTGCTGGGCGGAGTGAGTGGAGCAGGGCCTATTACTCATTTTGATGCATCGCTGTTCAAGACACAGTTCGCATGTGAAGTAAAGAATTTCAATGCCAATGATCACATTGACCGCAAGGAAGCCCGCAAGATGGACCTTTATGCCCAATATGCGCTTGTGGCTGCAATGGGAGCCGTAAAAGATTCCGGGCTTGACGTTGAAAAAGAAGACTTGAACCGGGCTGGTGTAATTTTTGGCGTGGGCATAGGCGGTATGCATACCTTTGAAGAAGAAACAGGGAATTACGCTCTCCATAAAGACACAGGCCCTAAATACAATCCGTTTTTCATCCCGAAAATGATTGCAAATATATGTGCCGGACAAATCTCTATCATGTACGGATTTCACGGGCCTAACTATGTAACATCGTCTGCATGCGCATCTTCAACCAATGCATTGGCCGATGCTTTCAACCTGATTCGTCTGGGAAAGGCGGACATTATTGTATCCGGAGGCGCAGAAGCAGCCATCTTCCCTTGCGGAGTAGGCGGTTTCAACGCAATGCACGCATTGTCTGTCCGTAACGATGATCCGCAAAAAGCCAGCCGCCCGTTCAGCAAGAGCCGTGACGGATTCGTAATGGGAGAAGGCGCAGGATGTCTGATTCTGGAAGAGCTTGAGCACGCAAAGGCGCGCGGAGCCAAGATATATGCGGAAGTAGCCGGAGCAGGAATGAGTGCCGATGCCTATCACCTTACAGCATCTCATCCTGACGGATGCGGAGCAAAACTCGTTATGGAAAACGCTCTTGAAGATGCAGGCATGAAGCCTGAGGATATTGACTACATCAATGCGCATGGGACGTCTACTCCGGTAGGTGACATATCCGAGGTAAAGGCTGTCACGGCATTGTTCGGCGAACACGCCTACAAGCTGAACATCAGCTCTACGAAGTCAATGACCGGACATCTGCTGGGTGCCGCAGGCGCAGTAGAGGCTCTTGTCTGCGTACTGGCCGTCAAGGATGACATCGTTCCCCCTACCATCAATCATGAAGAAGGTGACAATGACGAAGAAATAGACTACAACCTGAACTTTACTTTCGGCAAGGCACAGAAACGTACCGTTAACGCTGCTTTGTCAAACACATTCGGCTTTGGCGGACACAATGCATGTGTCATAGTTAAGAAATACGCAGAATAATACCGTGTTTCAGATAGCTGACATAATAGAGAGGATAAGGCTCTCTTTCAACAAGGAAAAAGAGTCTTATCTTGCTTTGCGCGACATGTTAGGTTTCTATCCGGGAAATATAGGGATCTACAAAGAGGCGCTGCTCCACAAATCATCGGGCGTGCGTAGTGTCAAGGGACGCAGGATTGACAATGAGCGACTTGAGTTTTTGGGAGATGCCATCCTTGACGCCATTGTCGCCGATATCGTGTACAGGCATTTTAAAGGCAAACGCGAAGGGTTCCTTACTAATACGCGCTCAAAAATCGTGCAACGCGAAACCCTGAACAAACTGGCCGTAGATATCGGATTGGACAAACTGATAAAATATTCGGCACATCCGGACATCCATAACAGCCACATGTGCGGAAACGCGCTTGAGGCTCTGATAGGTGCCGTTTATCTTGACAAAGGATACAACGCGTGCATGAAGTTTATCGAAGGACGTATCCTGCACCGGCTTATCAACATTGACAAGGTGGCTTACAAAGAAGTGAACTTCAAGTCAAAACTCATTGAGTGGTCACAGAAAAACAAGGTAAGACTTGAGTTTCAGGTAGTGGATCAGACACAAGACATGAGCAGCCCCGTATTCTTGTCAGAAGTGCTCCTTGAAGACATTGTGGGAGGAAGCGGAAGCGGATACTCAAAGAAAGAAAGCCAGCAGGCTGCCGCCAAACAGGCTTTGAACCGCCTCAAGAAAGAAAAGAAATTCATTGATGCGGTGTTCAAGGCGAAGAAAGGGCATCTGGAAGAAGAACAGCCGCCGGCCCAGGGAGAACCCGCAGAGGCTGCCTGCCACCAAACCGGACCGGCAGCCCAGAGAGCATCCGCAGAAGGACAATACACTGATAAAAACATCTTTGAGACAGAATTTACAGAAGAAAAAACATATGCTGATCCGATAGAAGAGATTATAGACAAAGCCGAAGAGGAAGCTTTCAGCCATGAAAACAAGGAGAAAGGAACCGGCGTGAAATAAGCTATCCGCTCCAAACATCCCGGCACCGGCAGACACTTCTCCGTTTGCGAGGCTACATCCATTCTGACGGAACGCGCTCAACCCATAAACAAAAAGCAAGCATGAAAATTGCAGCAGTAGTCGTAACCTACAACCGCCTGAAACTTTTACAGAGAACCATTGAGTGTCTGCGTAACGACCGGATGGTAAGCACTGTCATTGTGGTAAACAACGGCTGTACCGACGGAACCGCCGGGTGGCTCCGCATGCAGGAAGACCTTCACGTTATCCGGCAAGAGAATGTGGGAGGCTCGGGAGGATTCCATGCCGGAATGAAGGCGGCTTTTGAAAGCGGGCATGACTGGATATGGTGCATGGACGATGATGTGTCTCCCGAACCCGGTTGTCTGAGCCGGCTGCTGGAATGTGACCGTCAGGATGCCGGAATACTCTGTCCGCAGCGCATACGGGCCGGAAAGATATTCGTTAACGAATGTGCACGGGTGAATCTGAGCAATCCTTTCATTTCGCTCCATCAGAGACACCTCACGCCCGATGTGTCAGAACCTACGGAGATTGAGGGTATGGTCTTCGAAGGACCGCTCATCAAGCGCGAGGTAGTAGAGAAAATAGGATACCCCAACAAAGACCTTTTCATCTTCTACGATGATACAGACTACTCCTACCGTACCATACTGGCCGGATATAAAGTGATTTACGTGCCGCAGGCGCACATGAAGAAAGAGCTCTTCTTCAACAATGACTCATGGACGGAGAAATCAAAGAAGAAGAAATGGAAACGCTTCTACTATGTGCGTAACTCGGCTTACTTCAACCATCATTACGGAAAGAACTTTCCGGTGAAATACGGCCGTGCCTTTCTGAACATGTCCGGATACATGATGGCAGCGCTCTTCAGCGCCCCTTTCGTAAAGGCGTACGCCTTGAGCGACATCAGGAAGTTTTGGAATATGTATTGCAACGGGATCAAAGAAAGACTGGAAAAACTCTGACCATTAAGTCATGTATAAAAGCACCATACGCCCGCTACTGTTTCTCTTGGAGCCTGAACGCGCCCACAGACTGACGCTTGGCCTGCTCAAGAAGTCAAACCGCATACCGTTTCTGCGTAGTTTTCTGCGCGGCAAATACCAGTATGAAGAAGACAGACTGATATGCAAGGGCTTTGTCTGCAAAAACCGCATCGGGCTGTCGGCCGGAATGGACAAGGGGGCCGAAGTATTCAACGAACTGTCTGATTTCGGATTCGGATTCATCGAAATAGGCACCGTAACACCCCATGCCTGTGCCGGTAATCCCGTACCGCGCATCTTCCGTCTGCCACGATACAATACGCTCATTGCACGCACGGGATTCAACAATCCCGGTGTGGATGTGGTCAAAAAACGCCTCAGCTACAGAAGCGGAAAGATCACCATCGGGGTGAACATCAACAAAGACCCGCAGTCGGAAGGACGACAGGTGATTGATGACTTCCTGCACATGTATACGGAGCTTTATACCAATGCCGATTATATCGCCATCAACTGGGATACGCTGGAACTTCCGCAGATGAAAGAGGTGCTTGAAGCTCTCACCCGCCAACGCGAGTCGCTTGTGATAAAGCGTCCCATCCTGATCAAGCTTCCTGGCGACATCACTCACGAAAGAATGGACACGGTGCTTGAGGTTATCGCCCAATACGGCCTTGAGGGAGTAATAGCCACCGGCCCGACAACCGACCGCTCGCAGATACGCCGTTATTCCGGACAGGAAATCAATGCTTTGGGTACCGGAGAAGTAAGTGGAAAAGGATTGGGAATAAAGTCACTGCTGGCTGTAAACTATCTGCGACGCAACGGCGGGAAAGACCTGCTCATCATCGGTGCCGGAGGTGTGATGACACCGGGCGATGCATGCCGCATGATAAGCATGGGAGCCGATTTCGTACAGATTTACTCGGCATTCATTTACGAAGGACCGGGCATAGTGGCCGAGATGATTCAGGCTGTGGCCGGCATGAGCGAAGAACCGGAAAGCATGCTACAGGAGCCTCACATAAGTTCCATCCGGTGAAACAGCATTGCCCGCCGTCAAGGATAAAGGCACGGAACAGAAAAGATGACATACGGGATGACTATCAGTCTGTCATCTTCACATATGCCATCTTGTTTTTTTTAAGACGTTTACTGAATACTCCTTTTTATAAAAGAAAGCGGCCTGCCTTATCTATAATTCGGGGCCGGCTTCTGCTCTTATCTTTTCAGTCCGCATAAAAGTAAGCGGCCGTAGCCCCTCCGTCTACCAAAAAATCAGATCCTGTAATAAAAGCTCCACGATTGCTCATTAACAGTTCAGCAACATTTGCCACTTCATCGGCCGTACCGGGACGGCCTGCCGGACACCGGGCAAACATATTCTTATAAAAATCACCACGAGGGCCGTTGAACTCGTCAAGGGCCAGCGGCGTAACGATAATGCCGGGCGATATGGAGTTGATGCGTGCACCGCGCCTTCCCCATCTTACAGCCTCATACATTACACGTTTCACATTACAACGCTTTGCCAGCTGATAGGCATGAAGCGTATCATGGATATTACAAGGCTGCAATACTTCGAGGCTCAGCAGTCTTTCGGCCGGCGTGCAGGCAAGCAGTCTGTCTGTTTCTGCTCCCAATGCGGGCAAACGATGTCCCGACTGGCTGGATATCGTAACGCCGGATCCGCCCGGTTTGATGACCTTTCCGACTTCTTCCAACAATACCGCCGTGCCGTACAGATCGACTTTCAGTATTGTCTCCACAGAAGCCTGCGATGGAGACACTCCGGCGGCATTGACCATCATTGCTATCTCGCCATACTGCCTGGCCGTGTCTATCAGCTCACAGACTGATTCACGAGAAGACAAATCTATCCCGACAGAGACGGCATCAAATCCGGCCTCATTCATCAAGCCGGTTACAGCCTCCGCATTCCCAATACGCTTGTCACCGACAATCACTTTCATTCCATATCCCATACGCCGGGCTATTGCCATACCTATTTGTCCGGCTCCGGTAAGTATCATTACGTCTTTCATAAATCATAGTTTTAACATTCCGGCTTTCCCCAGCCAATTCTTTACGCTCCGCCTTGCCTGTTCCTGATTCCCGTGCGCCGTAGAGCCACGCACTGCCAGACCTTTCAGCACGGTGGCACCCTTGCATGCATTTTTCAGCCTATCCTCCGTAGCAGAGAGTCCGCTGCCCTCATGGGTACAGAACGGTATCACCGTTTTGCCCTGCCAGTCATGCTTTTCAATAAACGTATAAACAGGCATCGGCATATCTCCCCACCAATTGGGATACCCGATAAACACCACATCATAATCTTCCACTGCCACATCGCCCTGAATGGCAGGACGTACTTTGGCTTCCAGCTCCCGTTTGGCAACCTCCGTACACTCGGCATAGCTATCCGGATAAGGAGTTGAAGGTTTAATGTGGAAAAGTTCACCGCCGGTTTCCTCGGATATCATTTCGGCAATAACGCGGGTATTGCCCTTTTCAATGTGTCCTACGGAATAATTCTCGCCTGCCCGTGAAAAGAACGCCACGAGCGTTTTTACGTTTTTCATATCTTTCTCCTTTCTTTGATGAGTCTGTGCGCACGATGTGAATTGCATCATGGCAAACAGCATCGTGACAAAAGCAAACAATAACCGTTTCATAATCTTATATCTAAATGTACATTTTAACGTGGCCCCAATGAAAATATAATCGTCTGAAATTTGGTGAACAGCGGTGTTTTACGCATTATAGCGTTCAGTTACAAAGCAATGCGAAGAGACACCGCCATGCATTGGCGAAATTACAGAAATTTTCCTTACGGAAGACGATTTTCAAAAAGCCCATTGCCGCATGTTAGGGAAAATTACCATATCCACAGCAAAATTATGACTTTTTAGCGAACTATTCGCATTTCACTTACTTTTTACTGTAAAACAACCGCAAAGTAGCCATCAACGGATAACCCGCCCTCCACCTCAATTTAAACTTACGCACCAGATTCCATGGCTTGGTTCTGGTCTTACCCTGAAAATACCAGATGTAGTCGTTTACGGCATCCAGTACCCGTGAAGAATTCTCACCGTCCAGATGGGCCTCATGCCTGTGCACATAAGCACGCATCCGCTCCATCAGTTCTGCCGGACGGGAAATGGCCTTTTCGATGGCTCCTTCTACAGCATCCGTCTCAGTGACATTCAGCAAATGATCCCCTGGTATGGTGTTGCAATAGGTCACAACCGGTTTGTCCAAAATCATCGCCTCGACAATCACAGACGAAGCATCAGACAACAGCACATCCGCACTATTCAGCAGCTTGGCATCAACAAGTCCATTCTCATGAAAAGTAACATTGGGGCAGGAAGCGGCCAGTTCCTTGTATTTCCTGAGGACTTCCATATCCGAAAATTTCGGATGGAATGAAATAATCCAGTCCCAATTCTTCTCGTGCACCAGTCTCCTGATGGTATCAAACAAATGAGGAGCAGAAGTTATATTTTTTGTAAATGTAGTAGAATACAAGACTATCGGACGCGCATTATGAGGAGTATACGCACGTTCCTTCACGAAAGTATCCGCCTTGCACCAGCCTGTTTCGTATACCTTAAAGAAGCCGTATTTCCTCTCAAGCTCCTTGAAGGGAAGAGTGCTCGTTTCTCCTTGTGTGCAATATACATCGAAGTATCCGCGGAGAGAAAAATGGTCATCCTTTTTATCGCCACGCTTATTGATGGGGTAGCCATGAAAAAGGGAAACTTTCACTCCCGGGAAGAAATCATAAATATAATTACCAGGTGCAAAAACAGCAATAGGCTGATAATCAATCACTTCTTGAACAGATCGAAGCCACCTCTCATCCTCGGCCAACAGAACCGGGCAGTCTGACTCGATAAACCATGCAGCATCGCCTCCCCTACGCCTGATTTCGTCCTGAAGCGGACGAAGTATAGGATAGGAATAGGCAACCGAAACGAAAAATAAATAATGCTTCTTCATACTCTCAATCACAGCAACGAAAAAAACCGTCACCTCAAATTGCCAAGCAAAACAATAAAATCCAGCCCTTGGCTTTTGACAGTTCTACTTTCTTTGCTTTAAATATCTGCAAAGTAAATACAAAAATTCTGCAATGCTGCGCATTAGTCCAGAAAAAAATGGTTTTTATCAACTTTTTTCCAAAAGCTGCTGTTCATGAAGCTTTTTAGTCCTCTAAAAATCTGCCTTTACCCCCCCCGGTTAAAAAATGCTATTTTATGAGGGTAAACAGAAGCAGCAGAAAAGAGAGACACGGCAGCTCCAAGACTTTCCCTTCAGCCTCTTTTTTTAAAGTTCTCTTAAGCTTCTTATAACAACGAAAATCTCTTATGCACAACTATCTTTGCCCATACCGCTTAGACTTTCATTTTTAATTCGTATCTTTACAGGCAAAAGCCGACAAAACAAATAACAGATATACAACATGTCAACAGAATTATTTTCTACACTGCCTTACAAAGTGGCAGACATCACATTAGCAGAGTTCGGGCATCAGGAAATAGATATGGCGGAAAAGGAAATGCCGGGTTTGATGGCATTGCGTGAAAAATACCGTGAATCAAAGCCTCTGAAAGGAGCGCGCATAACGGGTTCACTTCACATGACCATTCAGACTGCCGTACTGATAAAGACCTTGTCTGCACTGGGAGCGGAAGTGCGCTGGGCTTCGTGCAACATCTATTCTACTCAGGATCATGCCGCCGCAGCCGTTGCCGGAACGGGCATTCCAGTGTTTGCATGGAAAGGCGAGACACTGGCCGAGTACTGGTGGTGTACCCTGCAGGCCATGAACTTCCCCGGAGGAAAAGGTCCTAACATGATAGTTGACGATGGAGGTGATGCCACCCTGATGATACACAAAGGCGTGGAAGCCGAAAATGACGCTTCTGTGTTGGATGCGGAATCACATGCCGAAGACGAAACAAATCTTTATGCCATTCTGAAAAGAGTATTGGCCGAGAAGAAAGGATACTGGAGACAGGTAGCCAAGGAAATACGCGGTGTATCGGAAGAAACAACTACCGGTGTGCACCGTCTGTATCAGATGAGGGAAGAAGGCAGGCTGCTGTTCCCTGCATTCAACGTGAACGACTCTGTAACAAAGAGCAAGTTCGACAACCTGTACGGATGCCGAGAGTCACTGGCCGACGGTATCAAGCGTGCAACCGATGTGATGATTGCCGGCAAGACAGTGGTGGTCTGCGGATACGGTAACGTAGGAAAGGGATGCTCTCACTCCATGCGTTCATACGGAGCACGCGTGCTTGTAACCGAAGTAGACCCTATCTGCGCGCTTCAGGCAGCCATGGAAGGATTTCAGGTTGTAACCATGGAAGAGGCTTGCGGCATGGGCAACATATTTGTTACCACTACCGGAAACATTGACATCATACGCATTGACCATATGGAAAAGATGCCCGACCAGGCCATTGTATGCAACATTGGTCATTTTGACAACGAGATACAGGTTGACGCCTTGAAACACTATCCGGGCATCCGCAGAGTGAACGTGAAGCCGCAGGTTGACCGCTACCATTTCCCTGACGGACACTCAATCATCCTGCTGGCCGACGGGCGTCTGGTAAATCTGGGATGTGCCACCGGCCATCCCTCATTCGTAATGAGCAACTCATTCACCAACCAGACACTGGCACAGATTGAGCTGTTCAACAACAACTATCCGACAGACGTATATCGTCTGCCGAAGAAACTTGATGAGGAAGTAGCCCGTCTGCACCTGGATCACATCGGAGTACACCTCACCAGACTAACCCCCGGGCAGGCTGCCTACATCGGTGTTCCCGTCAACGGTCCTTACAAGGCTGAACATTACAGATACTAATTTATCCAATTAGGCACCGGACGCGCCACCCTCTCCACTTGCGGAGATCCGTGCTGCCAGTGCCTGAATCGTATTTATTTCATGAACAAGAACTTCAGACTCATTTTACCCGATATGATTGCCATTGTATTGTTTGTGGCAATCTCCATGATTTATTTTTCCCCCGCTACGCTTGAAGGCAGAGTGCTGGCACAGCACGATGCGGTGGCCGGTATAGGTTCGGGTATAGAAATGCAGGAATATATGGAACGTACCGGCGAACGCTCACGCTGGACCAACTCCCTCTTCAGCGGAATGCCTACTTACCAGATGGCCCCGAGCTATGACTCTACCAATCTGCTGAAAACAATCGGAAACATTTATCATCTATGCCTCCCCGGCTCCGTATGGCTGGTATTCTCCATGCTGACAGGTTTCTACATCCTGCTCCGCACCTTAAACTTCAAGGTGCGGATGGCTTTGCTGGGAGCCATTCTGTGGGCCTTTTCGTCATACTTCTTCATCATCATCGCAGCCGGACATATCTGGAAATTCGTCACACTGGCATACATTCCGCCTACGATAGCCGGTATGGTGCTGGCCTACCGCGGCAAGTATCTGTGGGGAGGGATCCTCACTGCCCTGTTTCTGGCACTTCAGATACAGTCAAATCACGTGCAGATGAGCTATTACTTCTGCTTCGTAATGTTGTTCATGGCCATCGCTTTCGGAGCGGATGCCTGGAAAAAGAAAGAAATGCCCCGTTTTGTCAAGGCTACATGCACCCTGCTGGCAGCTGCCATTCTGGGTATATGCGTGAACCTCTCAAACCTTTACCACACTTACCAGTACAGCAAGGAATCCATGCGCGGCAAGAGCGAGCTGGTAAAACCCAATACCGGCAACCAGACCAGGAGCGGACTGAACCGCGACTACATCACGGCATGGAGCTACGGCATAGGCGAAACATGGTCACTGCTCATACCGAACGTGAAAGGCGGTGCCAGCAACCGTGGTGACAAGCCGATGCTGATGAGCGAGAACCATACTGCCATGAGCAAGGCCAATCCGGAGTTCAGTGCCATATACAGCCAGCTTACCCAATACTGGGGCGAACAGCCGGGAACATCAGGACCCGTATACGCGGGTGCTTTTGTACTGATGCTTTTCGTATTGGGCATATTCCTGGTAAAAGGTCCGATGAAACGGGCACTTGTGGCCGCTACGGTATTGTCTGTCCTGTTGTCGTGGGGAAAGAACTTCATGAGTTTCACCAACCTGTTCCTTGACTATGTGCCGATGTATGACAAATTCCGCACCGTATCGTCCATTCTGGTCATTGCCGAGTTTACCATACCGCTGCTTGCCGTCATGGCCTTGCGTGAGATTATCAACCGTCCGCAGATTGTCCGTGAGAACCCGAAGGCATTCTATATCAGTTTTGCCGTTACGGGTGGCATGGCACTGCTGTTTGCCATCGCTCCCCGCACGTTCTTCTCTTCGTTTCTCTCTTCAATGGAGCTGAATGCCCTGCAAAACGGACTGCCCGCCCAATACGCAGACCCAGTCATTGCCAATCTGACCGACATGCGCGTAGCCATGTTCACGGCCGATGCATGGAGAAGTTTTTTCGTGGTGCTGTGCGGTACACTGATTCTGCTGCTTTTCAGCACTAGACGACTGAAGGCAAATACCGCCATTGCATGCATTACCGTTCTCTGTCTGGTGGATATGTGGCAGATAAACAAGCGTTATCTGTGCGATGAGATGTATGTGAAAAAACAGGAGGTAGCGCACGACAAACTGTTCCAGCCTGACGAAGCCGACAAAATCATCTTACAGGACAAGTCCATTGACTATCGTGTGCTGAATCTTGCCGGTGACACTTTCAACGAGAATAAAACTTCTTACTACCACAAAAGCATCGGAGGATACAATGCCGCCAAACTGCGCCGTTATCAGGAGATGATTGAAGAGCATATTGCTCCCGAAATGCAGGCTCTCTACAAGGAAATTGTCGCTGCCAACGGCAACATGGATCAGGTAAACGATTCTGCATTCCGTGTTATCAACATGCTGAATGCCAGATGGCTCATCCTCCCCGAAACCAACAACCGAACCATGCCGGTGGCCAATCCGTATGCCATGGGCAATGCATGGTTTGTAGACAATGTAGAGATTGCAGACAATGCCAACGAAGAAATCGAGGCACTGCACCGCATCGACCCGCGCCACACTGCAGTAGCAGGCAAGAAATTCGCCGGAAGCATCGGAAAAGCCGTTCCGGCCGACTCTGCCTGCACCGTAACGATAAAGACCTACGATGCCAACAAACTCAGCTATGAGGTGAACTCACCCAAAGGCGGAGTAGTGGTGTTCTCTGAGGTATATTACCCGGGATGGCAGGCTTTCATCGATGGGAAAGAGACGAAAATGGGCTGCGTGAACTACATTCTGCGCGCTCTCAGCGTACCTGCCGGAAAACATGAAGTGGTAATGACGTTTGACCCCGTATCGCTCCGCATTACCGAAACCATAGCCTGCATTGCAATGCTACTGCTGCTGCTCGGCATCGTGGCAGGAATTGTCATCGGACTGCACCGCAAATCGCAAAAGGAAAAGAATTCTCAAACCAACAAATACAAGTTATGTTAGACAAACCATACGACTATCTTATCGTAGGAGCCGGGCTGTTCGGCGCAGTATTCGCGCATGAGGCTACCGCGGCAGGCAGACGCTGCCTGGTTATCGACAAACGTGCCCATGCCGGAGGAAACATCTACTGCAAGGATGTCAACGGCATTCAGGTGCACTATTACGGCGCGCACATTTTCCATACCGACAACAGGCAGGTGTGGAGCTATGTGAACAGAATGGCGGAGTTCAACCGCTTTACCAACTCGCCGATGGCCTGTTACAAAGGCAAGCTCTATAACCTGCCTTTCAACATGAACACTTTCTACCAGCTGTGGGGCGTGCGTACTCCGGCCGAAGCCAAGACACGCATCGAAGAGGAGCGCGCCCGTTATGCCCACATCACCGAACCGGCCAATCTGGAAGAGCAGGCTCTGAAACTGGGCGGACGTGACATTTACGAACGCCTCGTCAAGGGATATACCGAAAAACAATGGGGACGCCCGGCTACCGAACTGCCGGCTTTCATTATCCGCCGTCTGCCTTTCCGCTTTACGTTTGACAACAATTACTTCAACGACCGCTATCAGGGAATACCAGAAGGCGGATACAACGTGCTCATTGACTCACTGCTCAAAGGCTGTGACATACGCCTCAACACCGATTATCTGACACAGCGGAAAGAACTTGACCAGCTGGCCGGAAAGGTGCTGTTTACGGGCCTCATTGACGAGTATTTCGACTTCTGTCTCGGACATCTGGAATACCGCAGCCTGCACTTCGAACACAAGAAAATGGATGTGGAAGACTTTCAGGGGAATGCCGTTATCAACTATACCGGGCGCGAAGTGCCCTATACCCGCGTGATAGAGCACAAACACTTCGCCTTCGGCAAACAACCGTCGACCGTAGTGACCTACGAATATCCTGACGCGTTCGAACCGGGAAAGGAACCTTACTATCCAGTGAACGACGAGCGTAACATGAGCCTGTATGCTCGTTACAAAAAACTGGCCTCCGATAGAAAGAATGTGATCTTCGGCGGACGCCTTGCCCAATATACCTATGCCGATATGGACGACACCATTAAGGCTGCATGGGAAACGTGGCAGTCGGAGCAGGTACAACAAGACAGCAAAACCTTATGAAACTCTCAGGAAAGATGCGTGAATTCATCCGCTTCGGTATGGTAGGCGTTTTTGCTACCATACTCCATTACGGCATATATTATCTGCTGCAACGTTTTATTGAGGTAAACATAGCCTATACAAGCGGCTACCTCATCAGCCTGATAACCAACTTTTATCTTACTGCCTGCTATACTTTCAGCTCCCGTCCCTCATGGAAACGTGCCGGAGGCTTTGGAGGCGCACACCTTATCAATTACCTGCTCCATATAGGACTGCTCAACCTGTTTCTTTGGCTCGGCTTTCCCAAGACATGGGCTCCGATTCCCGTATTCGCCATTGCCATACCGGTAAACTTCGTGCTCGTGCGCTTTGTTTTCCGGCATAAAAAACCAGGACTATAAAACCTTTTCAAGCAAAAACACTTCAAAAGGACCGTCCGCAACTTTTTGGCTGCTTGTTTTAACGTGAGTTCCAGTTCTATATAAGCAAACAAATACATTCTTGTATAACTGGTCGGAATGCTCACCGGTATCCTGTATACCGAGTATGCGCTCACGCAGCCGCACCACACCCATAAGCAGGTGACCATCATCGGCTTCGTCCGTATCGCCTTGTATCAGACAATGCCTGCTTTTCTCATATCGTCCGATACGGACATCGCGAAGCGTGCGCGTGTATTGTGCGCCGGTTAACGGGCTTCTGTATCCATCAGGACAGTACCAACCGTTAAGCTTCATCTGTTCCGGACGGGAAGAAGACGTTGCGTGCCTGTTCACCGCAGCGGTTTTTTATATCTTATTTCCGTCCGAAATCGGCAGGAATCTCTCCCCAGCGGCCGGTATTCCATTTCAGGACAGGTGTTTCCCATTCATGTGTCTGCAGCCATACTTCGGCTCTGTCTACCAGGCTGAACAGCTCTTCAGTCTGTGGGGTGCGACCCAGCCTGGTCTTGCATTTCTTCTGTTTTATCCAGCTGATAGCCGTGCGGCTGTCGGAATACACCGCCGCACCGGCTCCGTACTGCAATATGAGAGCCAGTGCATGCACAATGGCCAGAAACTCACCGATGTTGTTCGTTCCGTTAAGAGACCTCAGATGAAACACTTCCTGCCCTGTAGGCAGATACACTCCCCTGTATTCCATCGGCCCGGGATTTCCGCTGCATGCCGCATCCACAGCCAGTGCTCCCGGCACCACCTCACCGCGCCAGTCGGCCAGCGGCCTGCCGCTCTCTGCAATATCCTTGCCAATATATATATAAGGTGAAGAGGAATAGGCCCGTCCGGCCTCCTCCTGCGAGTCAAACAATTTATACATTGCACCCTTGACGCCTTTTATCTGCCGCTCACACTCTCGCCACGACATATAAATGCCAGGATTGACTCCCTGCCACACTACGTAATATTTCTTCTTCGCCATAATGTCTGCCTGAGGCAAATATACAAAAATATGTCCGGGGCGCGATATGTTTGCCCAGGCTTTTATATCAGAGATAATATTTATAGGAAAAAACCACACACCCCTTCCCGCCGCAAGACAATCCTCAGTCAGGCGTTTGCTGAGCCCTGACTGCCAGCATACTGGAGAACAGCCATGAACGTAGATTGTTAACATTCATAATTTCAAACACTTGCATAAACTTCTCCTCATGAGTTTCATAAAATATCCCTTATACAAAGCTAACACTCTCCATAAAATAAATAATCCAGACAAGGTATGCGATGGTTCTCTTCCTTAGAATTGTTAAATATTCTAAAGACGCATGGATATTATAACTCTATCCGTATAATGTTTTGGAAAGTATTAAAACTATACAAGCGTGTATACTTGGCTCATCCGAAAACGGAGACATGCAAAAGAAACTTCCGCCACGAGGCAGACATTTGCCACTCAGGCATTCAGACAACAAACACGCCTGGTCACAAAGACAGGGAGCGGAAATGCCTATCAATGAATTGCCTGACTTGCAAAAGGCTTACGGGTTATTCCCCGATCTCCTGAAATGATCCCGGCCGGTATGCTACCCCATAATTTTCGGGTGAATCCTGTCCGCACAAAAAGCAGACGATACAGGAAAATAAATAAGCCGCTGGCAAGCTTTTTCTTCTGCCATCGGATTAAAATCTGAGCCAGAACAGGCTCTTTATTCCCCTTGCGCCGGAAAAGCCGCCTCGTACTCGGCTTTCACATCCTCGTAGAAATGAGCCTGGGAAGACACTATATAAGGCATAAGCCACAGGAAGCCGATACCACACGTCAGCAGACAGAGCAGATACCAGCCGATAAACGTCAAATGCAAATAAAACAGGTCGGCCTTATGGCCGTCCATCATCTTCATGCTCCTTTCAATGGCTCCATTGAATTTAAGTTCGGGATTGTCTCGCAGAATATAAGCCGTCATGGCGTAAGAATAAGACTTGATGATACCCGGCACAATGAGCAACATGGCCCAAAGGCACGTGTAAACGAATACGAGTATCATTGTGCCGGCCACACGGGTGTAATCACGGAAACCATCGAATAACTGCTCAAACTTATATTCACCACCACTACGCAAGTTATTGAGGAACATCACCGCATAGCTCCACCCAAGAGGCATCAGCAAAAACATTGCGCAGAAAGCGAGGAGATACCCACCGCCGCCCGGTAAAAGCCAGTGGATGACATTGAAATTACCTAAACTACAGATTATATCATAAACTAATGTGATTATAACTGCGCCTCCCCATTTTCCAGAGAGATGTCCGCGGGCTGCAGCCCGAATTTCCTTTGCCTTTCTAATCATAGAATTATAATTAAGTTAAAATAAACAATTTATAAATTGTACAAACAGATTATCCCGTCTGTTGTGTCAGTCCATCTGTAAAGCGGGTGTGCCCGGTCCGGCATATCAGCCAGTTCCCTGCCGTGCCGTAAAGGTAAGAATACTTACGGATTTATCAAAGACATAACGTTTCTTTCTATCGCTTCTTCATTTCCTTACATGCGATCAGGCACCTCAATGCCCAGCAAGCCCATGCCCAGACGGACAACCTTGCCTACGTTCTGTGACAATGCCAGACGGAAGATCCTCAAGTTATTGTTCTCTTCGCGCAGGATGCTGAAGTCATGATAGAACTGGTTGTATTCCTTCACCAAGTCGTAGCAGTAGTTGGCTATGACTGACGGACTGTAATCGGTCCCGGCCTGCCGTACCACGGCACCAAAGCCGGCCAGTATCTGAATGAGACTTTCTTCCTTTTCGCTCAGCTCAATGTTCCCGGGCAGACTGGCCGGGATGACGATTCCGGCTTCGGCAGCCTTGCGAAGGACTGACCGGATGCGGGCATAGGTATACTGAATGAACGGACCGGTGTCTCCGTTAAAGTCAATAGACTCTTTCGGATTGAAAATCATGTTCTTACGTGCGTCTACCTTGAGGATGAAATATTTCAGTGCTCCCAGACCTACAATGCGTGCGATGTTTTCGGCCTCTTCTTTCGATACGCCGTCAAGCTTGCCCAGTTCGTCTGATGTCTCGCGGGCCGTGTCTGTCATCTCTTCAATCAAGTCATCGGCATCGACCACCGTACCTTCACGGCTCTTCATTCTGCCTTCGGGCAGTTCCACCATGCCGTATGAGAAATGAACCAGTCCCCTACCCCATTCAAAACCGAGCTTGTCAAGCAGGATAGAAAGCACCTGGAAGTGATAGTTCTGCTCATTGCCCACTACATATATCATCTTGTCAATGGGATAATCCTGAAAACGGATTTTGGCCGTGCCGATATCCTGCGTCATGTATACGGAAGTACCGTCACCACGAAGCAGAAGCTTGTGGTCAAGCCCTTCGGCCGTAAGATCGGCCCATACGGAACCGTCTTCCTTCATGTAGAAGAGACCTTTGCTGAGTCCTTCCTGTACCTTGTCCTTTCCTTCAAGGTAAGTCTGTGATTCGTAGTATATCTTGTCAAAGCTTATGCCCATTTTCTTATAAGTCCCGTCAAATCCGGCATACACCCAGCCGTTCATTTTCTCCCAGAGTGCACGCACTTCCTTGTCTCCGGCTTCCCATTTCACAAGCATTTCGCGTGCCTCCCGCATCAGGGGCGATGCCGCCTCAGCCTCCTCCTTGGTCATGCCCTTTGCCATGAGTCCGGCCACTTCGGTCTTATAATGCTTGTCGAAAGCCACATAATAGTCGCCCACAAGGTGGTCGCCTTTCTTCCCTGAAGACTCGGGAGTCTCACCGTTTCCATACTTTTTCCAAGCCAGCATTGACTTGCAGATGTGAATGCCGCGGTCATTCACAATGCTGGTTCTCACCACCTTGTTGCCGTTGGCCGCGATGATGTTTGCGAGAGCGTTACCCAGCAGATTGTTACGCACGTGCCCCAGGTGAAGAGGTTTGTTGGTATTGGGCGAAGAATACTCAATCATCACCAGGGGTGAGTTCTCACCGGCCTTTACCAGACCATAAGTCTCATCGGCATGGATGTCTTCGAGGAGTTCAATCCAGCATGCCGATGCAATGGTGAGGTTAAGGAATCCGTTTATCACATTAAACGCCTCCACTGCAGGTTCGTTCCGCTTCAGATATCTGCCAATCTCCTCTCCGGTCTGTTCGGGCGGTCTGCGTGATATCTTCAGGAAAGGGAATACCACCAAAGTCAGGTGTCCTTCAAATTCCTTTCTGGTTTTCTGCAGCTGTATCCGATCCGGAGTCACGTCTTGCCCGTAAAGCTCCTTGACAGCCTTAACAACCGCTGCCGTCATTTTGCTCCCAATATTCATATACAAATGTATTGATTCCTCTTGATTATATTACTACCGCGAAAGTACACATAAAAACTGTTGTGTGAGGTATAAACGCTATCCGTTCACTCTCTTATAATCGGCAAGAAAAGCAGCCAGTCCGCTATCGGTCAACGGATGTCTCAACAAGCCCTTAATGGCGGCAAGCGGACAGGTAACCACATCGGCTCCCGCTTCGGCGCACTGAATGATATGCTGTGTGTGACGGACAGAGGCGGCCAATACCTGAGTACTGAATCCATAATTGCGATAGATTCTCACGATCTGTGCAATCAGACTCACACCCTCGCTGCAGATATCGTCAAGACGTCCGACAAACGGAGAGACGTAAGCCGCGCCGGCTTTGGCGGCCAGCAATGCCTGTCCGGCGGAGAACACCAGCGTACAGTTGGTACGGATACCTTTCGAGGTGAAATATCTAATAGCCTTGATTCCATCGGCAATACAAGGAACTTTTACTACTATATGCGGATTAAGGGCGGCCAGTTCCTCGCCTTCCTTAATCATGCCCTCATAATCGACAGCAATAACTTCGGCACTCACATCTCCGTTTACAATGTTACAGATATCAATGTAATGCCGATGCTGGTTCTCACTTCCCTTAATGCCTTCTTTCGCCATGAGCGAAGGATTTGTAGTAACGCCATCAAGCACACCCAGTGCATTGGCTTCGCGAATCTGCTCCAGATTTGCGGTATCAATAAAGAATTTCATACGTATTGATTATTATATAAACAAACATGAGATAAAAACAAATAAGGCCCAGATTTCCTTATACAGATACCCGCGCCTTATCATAGCTTCATGAATTTTGATTCTTTTACTGAACAGACTTCTCCAACTCACTGCCGGCTTTGAATTTCACAACTTTCTTAGCCGGAATCGTAATGGCCTGTTTAGTCGCAGGATTAACTCCATTTCTCTCCCCCCGCTCTGCTACAGAGAATGTTCCAAAACCAACCAAGACAAGCTTATCGCCTTCTTTAAGCACTCCCGATATAGCAGCGACAAAAGCCTCCAAGGCTTTCTTAGAATCGGCTTTGCTCAAACCTGATTTCTCTGCCATTGCACTAATAAGATCTGACTTATTCATAATAGAAACCTTTATAAAATGATTAATAATAATTGTGATTGTCAATTGCTTTACAAAGATAAAGGTTAGATAATTAGAAACAAATAATTTTTCGCAAAAATCGTCCGGGACATGCAAAAAAAACTAAGATAAGATCGTTTAATGCAACAAAACGGAATAATTTGTTACCTTTGCAAACCGATATCAAGTTTAAAAGCACAAATATTTCAAAAGAGTATGAATCAAATGCCGCCCATAACCAAAAACTTACTAATCATTAATGTATTGTTTTTTTTAGCATCCATTGTCGCCGGGAAATATGGCATTGACCTGAACCACATGCTCGGCTTGCATTTTTTCATGGCCTCCGATTTCAAGATCTATCAGATTCTCACTTATATGTTCATGCATGGCGGATTTGCCCATTTGTTTTTCAATATGTTCGCCCTCTGGATGTTCGGAATGACACTTGAAAGAGTATTCGGTTCCAAGCGCTTCCTTATATACTATGTGGTATGCGGTATAGGAGCCGGACTTATTCAGGAACTGGCCCAATATGGAGAGTTCGGGCCTGTTCTGGCCGCATACGAAAGAGTAGACATCGGCAGTGACATCATCCCCATGAGCGAATATCTGAATCTGATGAACACGGTCGGTGCTTCGGGCGCCATATACGGCATCCTGCTGGCATTCGGCATGCTGTTTCCCAATCAGGCTTTGTTTGTCTTTCCTTTCCCGTTCCCAGTCAAAGCCAAATACTTTGTAATCATATATATCCTCATAGAACTTCTGCTGGGATTCCAAGGACACGACAATGTGGCGCATTTTGCCCATCTTGGCGGCATGCTGTTCGGATTCTTCATGATCAAATACTGGCGTAAAAAGAATAAAAATGAGTATCATTACTGATTTAAAGAACAATTACAAGCAGGGCAGCATTGCTCTCCGCTTTATATATATTAATGCGGGAGTATTCATCATGACCTCCCTTGTAAACATTGGCTTTACCTTGTTCAACAAGACTTCTTTCTTATGGCTGCTGCAGTGGTTTGAATGTCCCGCATCGCTCAGGCGGCTGGCCGTTCAGCCATGGTCCTTATTCTCCTATATGTTTATGCATGCCGATGTGTTCCACATCTTGTTCAACATGCTGTGGCTTTATTGGTTTGGACAGCTTTTTCTTTACCTGTTCCCCGCAAGACATTTCCGGGGACTGTATTTTTTTGGAGGATTGTGCGGAGGAGCATTATATATCCTGGCCTACAATATCTTCCCCTTTTTCATACCCTATGCCGGACACTCATACATGCTCGGAGCATCGGCATCCGTACTTGCCATTGCCGTAGCAGCTGCCGTACGTGAGCCAGACTACCGCATAAGTCTGCTTTTCTTTGGTACCGTCCGTCTTAAATACCTCATCCTTATACTGATTGCAACCGACTTTCTGTTTATTACTTCAGACAATGCCGGAGGTCACATCGCGCATTTGGGCGGAGCTGCCGCCGGTTTCTGGTTTGCCCGTTCCTCTCAGCATGGAAGCGGTCCTGCCTGTTGGATAAACAAGGCAACAGACATTATCGAAGGATGGTCCGGCAGTTTCAGACATCCTGAAAGACCTGAAATGAAAGCGCTCTATGGCGGACGATCCGCCGACTATGACTACAATGCGCGCAAGCGTGACAGGGAGGCTGAAATAGACCGCATTTTAGAAAAGTTGAAAAAGTCCGGGTATGAAAGCCTGACTGCCGAAGAGAAAAAAAGCCTCTTCGATGCCGGCAAATAACAAAGCCTGAATAAAAGAACGATGAAATATATAAGACGCATGATCGGTTGGCTGTTGTCAGGATTAAACATACTGACGGTAACGGGTATGCTGTTTTGCGCCTACAGCTCTTATCTTGATCCCTCCAGACACCCGGTACTTGCGTGCGGAGGACTCGCGTTTCCGGTATTTCTCATACTTACCGTTCTCTTTCTGTCATTCTGGCTGGTAGTTTATTACAAATACGCCTTGGTCTCACTGCTGGGCATGCTATGCTGCCTACCGGCAATACATACGTTCTGCCCTTTCAATCCTTTCCGCGAAGACGCGCCTGAAGGCAGCATTAAAATATTGTCATACAATGTGATGGGATTTGAAGCCGATCATCCCGATACCCCGGACAATCCCAACATGATTCTCAAATATCTGAAAGACAGTAATGCCGACATTATCTGTATGCAGGAATATTCGGCAGAAGGGCGCCTGAGACAGTCTGACATAGACAAGGCACTGTCGGAATACACATACGGGAATCATCAGAAAGTAGGGAAAAACGGCTGTCAACTGGCTTGTTACTCACGCTTTCCCATACTATCCGCCAGCCCGATCAGATATGCAAGCGAGCGTAATGGAAGCATTTTATACCATATCAAGATAGGGAACGATACAATATCGCTAATCAACAACCATCTGGAATCGAACAAACTGACAACTGATGACCGGGAAAAATATGTACGGATGATCAAAGCGCCCGGATCCAGTGACGTAAAAGCCAGCCTGAAAACACTCCTGAAAAAGCTTTCGGAAGCGAATCCCATCCGTGCCCGGCAGGCCGATTCAATAGCCCGGACTATCAGAGAGCAGAAAGGTAAAGGCGTTATTGTCTGCGGTGATTTCAACACCTCCCCCATTTCATACACCCACCGTATCATTTCAGAGAATCTGATTGATGCCTTTACCGAGTCGGGAAGAGGACCTGGCATATCCTACCATAAGAACGGGTTTTATTTCCGCATTGACAATATTCTTGTAAGTCCCGGCTTCAAAACCTATCAATGTACCGTAGACAACAGCCTGAAGAATTCAGACCATTACCCTATATGGTGCTATATTACGAAAAAATAAGCTTTTTCCCGAAATATCCCCTCGAATCAAATAATTGCTCTTTTTCCTGCCTGATTTGAAAAAAAAAACTATATTTGCATCCTCGTATAGTGAAACTATATAATTAATAATAAAGTAAACGAAATAAATAATTTAAGTAACATGCAAAACAAAGGATTTGTTAAGGTTTTTGCGGTACTGCTTACACTTGTTTGTGTTTTTTACCTGTCTTTTTCTTTTGTAACACGCCGCTACATGAAGCTGGCCGCAGAAGATCCTAAAGGTGAGACACATTTCCTTGACTCAATGCAGAATGAGCGAGTTTACTTGTGGAACTACACGCTTAAGCAATGTCGCGAGATGGAAATAGGACTGGGACTGGACCTGAAAGGTGGTATGAACGTGATTCTTGAAGTATCTGTGCCCGATGTTGTAAAAACACTCGCGGATCATAAGACAGACGAGGCTTTCAACAAGGCCGCAGACAACGCGGCCAAGGCTCAAATCAGCAGTCAGAGTGATTTTATCACTCTTTTCGTTGAGGAATACCACAAGCTGGCTCCCGGCAAGAACCTGGCCGAAATATTCGCCACACAACAATTAAAGGATAAAGTAACGGCGCAAAGTTCTGACGCGGAAGTTGAAAAAGTGTTGCGTGAAGAAGTCCGGTCTGCCGTAGAAAACTCATACAAAGTGCTTCGTACACGTATTGACCGTTTTGGAGTGGTTCAGCCTAACATCCAGAAGCTGGAAGGAAGCATGGGACGAATCATGGTAGAACTTCCAGGCATCAAAGAGCCTGAACGAGTAAGAAAGCTTCTTCAGGGATCCGCTAATCTTGAGTTCTGGGAAACATTTGATGCCAAGGAGTTTGCCGTGTATCTGGCAGAAGCCGACAGCAAAGCCTCCGCGATATTGTCTTCCATTGCCGTTAACGATTCTACTACGGCCGGATCAAGTACAGATGAGACAAAAGCAAGCGGCGGGAACAATACGATGAACATTGCAGACAGCCTGACCAGCGCGCTCAAAGGCAATCAATCAGGAAACACGCAAAGCAATGAAGAAATCAGGAGACAGCATCCGTTGCTCTCTCTGATGCGGATAAATCAAGCCGGCGGTGTGATAGCTTCCGCATTGTCAGGCGATACCGCTGAAATCAACAAAATTCTGGCTATGCCGGAAGTAAAGAACAGTCTTCCCGGAGAAGCACGCCTCATGTGGGGTGTAAAAGCTGCTGACTCCAGAGCTTCGATCTTTGAATTATACGCGATCCGCGTAACCGAACGTAACGGACGCGCTCCATTGGAAGGAGATGTGGTTACCGATGCGAAAGACGGATATGACCGATTCGGGAATCCGTGTGTACACATGGAAATGAACAGTGACGGTGCCCGCCGCTGGGCCCAGCTTACCAAACGGAATATCGGCCGTGCCATTGCCATTGTATTGGACGGATATGTATACAGCGCACCAAACGTCCAAAACGAAATCACGGGCGGGTCTTCAGAGATTACCGGCAAGTTCTCATTGGAAGATACCAAAGACATGGCCAATGTATTGAACTCCGGTAAGATGCCGGCGCCTGCGCGTATCGTACAGGAAGATATCGTAGGCCCGTCGCTCGGGCAGGAATCCATCAATCAAGGCATCATGTCATTCATCGTGGCATTGATTCTCCTGATGCTCTATATGTGCTTCATGTACGGTTTCATTCCGGGTATGGTTGCCAACGGAGCCTTGATTTTCAACTTCTTCTTCACCTTGGGCATTCTGACATCGTTCCAGGCGGCACTGACAATGAGTGGAATTGCAGGCATGGTGCTTACCTTAGGTATGGCGGTTGACGCCAACGTGCTAATCTATGAGCGTACAAAAGAAGAGCTTAGAGCCGGCAAAGGTGTGAAAACGGCATTGAGTGACGGTTACAAGAACGCATTCTCCGCCATCATTGACTCCAACCTGACCTCTATCATCACCGGTATCATCCTGTTCTATTTCGGAACCGGACCGATACGCGGCTTTGCCACTACCTTGATTATAGGTATCCTCTGTTCATTCTTTACCGCCGTATTTATGACACGTCTTGTTTACGAACACTTTATGAACAAGAACAGATGGCTGAAACTTACATTTACAACCAATATCTCCAAAAACCTGATGGCAGACGCGCACTACAATTTCATCGGAAAGATGAAGCGGTCATTCACCGTATGGGGAATTATCATTGCGGTCTGCATCGTATCATTTGTAACCCGCGGATTGAGCCAGAGTATCGACTTCACAGGCGGACGTAACTTCACAGTACAGTTCGAACAGAACGTAGAGCCTGAAACAGTAAGGAATCTGCTTCAGGAAAAAGTCGGAGAAAGCAACGTACAGGCCATTGTCCTGGGAACCGGTCACAGAACCATACGTGTAACGACCAACTACCGTATTGAAGAAAACGATCCGAATGTAGACGCTGAAATTGAGGAATTCCTGTATAACGCACTGAAAGGCGGCAAGCTGCTGGGTGAAGGAACCACATTGGAAATCTTCGTAGACCGTGATAACCGCACGGGAGGCTCTATCATCAGTTCACAGAAAGTAGGCCCCAGTATCGCGGAAGACATGAAAGTAGCTGCCATCTGGTCAGTATTGCTTGCCTTGGCCGCAATCTTCGTATACATCCTGATACGTTTCCGCAACGTGGCATACAGTATCGGTTCTGTTGCCGCACTGTGTATTGATACTATCCTGATTATTGGAGCTTACTCGTTATGTTACGGGTGGCTGCCTATATCACTGGAAGTTGACCAGACATTCATCGGCGCCGTATTGACGGCCATCGGCTACTCAATCAACGATAAGGTGGTAATCTTTGACCGTGTACGCGAGTTCTTCGGCCTGTATCCGAAACGTGACCATTTCAGATTGTTCAATGACTCACTGAACACTACACTGGCACGTACTGTCAACACCTCATTGAGTACGCTGGTAGTATTGCTCTGTATCTTCATTCTGGGCGGTGACAGCATCCGCAGCTTTGCTTTCGCAATGATCCTGGGCGTTGTGTTCGGAACCCTTTCGTCAATCTTCATCGCCGCTCCGATTGCATACCGCATAATGGGAAACAAAATGAAAAAAACAGAAACTGCTGAATAATAAAGACGGATTTTTCTTGTCATAAAGAAAAGAAAGACAAATATATTTCACGTACACACGTAACCCCCGGCGTTCAATATATGAAAAGAGCTGTCATGACAACGGCTGCCGGATGTATTTGCACGGGGGATGCCTGTGAAAAACAACCAACAGACAATAATGATATGGAAGAACTTGAACTGACCAATGAATGGGATAAGGTATTTCCCAAAAGTGACAAAGTGGAACACAGCAAGGTGACTTTCAGAAACCGGTATGGCATCACCCTGGCTGCCGATCTGTATATACCCAAAGGAAGTGCCGGCCCGTTCGCGGCCATTGCCGTTTGCGGGCCTTTTGGTGCTGTAAAGGAACAATCATCGGGCCTGTATGCGCAAACCATGGCCGGACGGGGCTTTCTGACAATAGCCTTTGACCCTTCCTATACCGGTGAAAGCGGCGGCCAGCCCCGGTATGTAGCTTCGCCCGACATTAATACGGAAGACTTTTGCGCGGCTGTCGATTATCTGTCAATATGCAAGGATGCGGACCCCGGACGGATAGGAATCATCGGTATATGCGGATGGGGAGGAATGGCGCTCAACGCGGCCGCCATAGACACCCGCATAAAAGCTACCGTCACATCGACCATGTATGACATGAGTCGTGTAAACGCGAACGGATATTTCGATTCAATGGATGCAGACGAACGTTACAGACTACGCAAAAGACTCAATGCGCAACGCACGGAAGATACCCGCAACGGAAGCTATGCACTGGCCGGAGGAGTTGCTGACCCGCTGCCTGACGACGCTCCACAGTTTGTAAAAGACTACTACGCCTATTATAAGACACCGCGCGGATATCACAAACGATCGCTCAACTCAAACAACGGATGGAATGTAACCTCGGCACTGTCATTCATCAACATGCCCTTGCTTGCCTATAGTGACGAGATACGCAGTGCCGTCCTTATGATTCACGGTGAAAAGGCGCATTCATGCTATTTCAGCAAGGACGCTTTCAAGAAGCTGAAAGGCGACAATAAAAAACTGCTGATCATTCCGGGAGCATCGCATGTTGATTTGTATGACAATCAGGCAGGAGTCATCCCCTATGATACAATGGAGCAGTTCTTCAACAAATATCTACGGGCAGAAATGACTTTCTGAAAGGAAGATCAATGAAAACCGTATTTTCCTGAGACGGGCCGGCAACAATTATGGAATCCAAACGGTTGCCGCCTCTCTCTTTCCAAAAAAGGACATCCGGCTATTTCATCATCCCGGATGCGGCACTTCAGACGTATCCCCTCACAAATGTGCCCGAAAGACGGTGTACCATCTATCTGATGCCGCACTTTGCAGTGCTCACGGCAGGCTTTGTCTCCTTTTTTCCTTTTATTTCCCCCCCCCTATACCTTCATACGGAAACACGGAATGAAACCTTCCCTCTCCCTTTAAAACGCACGCGGTGTCTTTTCAAAATATTGAATCCTGCAAAGTCCAAAGCAGGGAGAATCCCGGGATATTTCGTATCTTAACGTGAGTTCGATATAAGGTTCAAAACAATCTGCTGAATATTAGGAACATAAGGAAGGGCGATTATTCGTATTTTTAATCATAAAATCTGCAAGATTCTTAAACCAAAGATAAGAAAACTTGCAGATTTATCAAAGACTTTTATAGATTAAATTACTGAATACCTGTAAATAAAATGTTTTTAAGGAGTGACTATTTACCATTGGCCAGTTTGTATGATGTTAATAAATTACGGACACCATGCGGATAATCATTTAAAGAATTTACCGACTATTCTGAGCCTCACGGCTTTTTTTTCAAAGAATCAATTATTAATAAAATAGAGCGATAATGCACCCGGTCCGCAGCATTGGCCGAAGTAATTTTACTTTTTATCAAACGTTCGATTTTCTCCAACATATCTGCATAATAGGCTCCTGATTCGTCTATCTGGTCTGTTTTGACTTCTGATTGCCAGCCATAATCGCTCTTATCTCCAAACTGTTTATGTTTCGACAACCACGAAGCAACATACCCTTGTCCTCGTTCTTCTTCTAAAGCACGCAGGGCAGGTAAAAAATCCTCAACATATCCCATAGGGTCCAAACCATAAAGAACCAGCTCGTCCACGGAGGGAGCATAAGCCAATATCTGGTTTTGAAGGGACTTACTACTCTTATTTCCAACAATCCTACCTACAGAATTTACAGCATTTTGTACCAACATTCTCTGTAACAATTTATCTCCGTCTGTCAAATGACGACCTTGGATAGTAGGTTCCCAAATCCCGGTATATAAATCATCATAATAATCTTTCAGTGCATAAGGTTGCATACTAACGTGTGAAGAAAGGAGTACTCCATTATTCAATTCCAAAAGTTTTTTTCCAACAATACCTTTTAAAACGATAGATTTACTCAACGCTAAAGGAAGTCGACGGGTCAATTCATGCTGATCCAACCAATCGCTATTACGAATCTGTTTGATCACCCACAATAAAGATTTTTGCTGAATCTCCCGGGGCACAGACTGCCAACGTTCCCCCGGAGTTCCATCCTTTACTTCCGTCAAATAAATACCTCCCACGTTTGCCAAAGCATTTAATAAATAACGAGAGTATTGAGTACAAAGCTCAATATAGAGCTCTTCACGACGAGTCATCGCTTCATCGTCTTTTATCCATTCATCAAAATGCGCCAAAATATATTGCAAATTCTTGATTCCATAATCTCCAGCCTTACATGCATCGTCTCCAAGATCTTCCTCAAGAGCAGTCGGATCATAACGGGAATAAACTTGCTGTTTTCCGTAACGATACATAGGATCTCCAGCCTTCTCATCTATCCAACTTTCCAATATCCTAGCCTCTTCCTTTACAGACTTATTTCCCGGTATCGGAGAGTACAACCATTTTATAGCGAAATCGTCATACACCCCCATGTCAGGAGGAGATAAGCGAACTCCTTTATCCTCAGGCTGAGCGACATAATTAAAACGGGCATAGTCCATAATAGAAGGAGTGGTACCATATTTCTGAGTAAAAGTTGCAGAACGCAAAGAATCCACGGGGATGGCACTGGATGCGGCCATATTATGCATCAGTCCCAAAGTATGTCCAATCTCGTGAGCAAAAACATAGGTCAAAGATTCATCAATAATTTCCTGCGGCATTTTTTTTGCACGTACTCTTGGATCAAGCTGTGAGGTTTGGATAAAACGCCAACTGTTAATCAATTTAATCACGTCATTATAAACAAGTACTGTTGCATTAATGATTTCTCCCGTACGAGGATCAACCCAAGAAGGTCCCATAGCATTTTCCACAGCGATAGGTACATATCGAATACAAGAATACTTTAAATTATCCGGATCAAAATTCGGGTCATCCTTGGGGAAATCCAAAGCCTTCATCACGTTCTTGAATCCAATTTTTTCAAAAGCTTTGTTCCAGATCAACACGGATTGTTTCAATGGAGCTTTCCAAGATTCAGGGAAAGCATCATCGATATACCATACGATAGGCTTCACCGGTTCCACCAGTTCTCCACGTTCCCAGGCTTTCATATCCTTCGGCTCAAGACGCCAACGATTAGCCAACGTATAATAATAGATACCATCTTTTTCCATCGTAATATCCTGTTTTGCGGTGAGGAAAATTCCCAGCCGGGTATCCGCAATACGCGGTTTCATTTGTTCCTCGGGTAATAAAAGAATGGTTCTATTCACTTTCGCTGTTATTTCACTCTTCTGTACTTCAGTTCCCATAAAGGACAACGTGCAGTCATAAGTCATATAAGATTCTATCGTAACATTATCCTCAAAAGCTTTAATCTTCCCCAATGATGCAAAATTTGGTCTTAATTTTGAATCCACTGTCAAGATGCTATATTTCTCTTCTACAGGCTTTAAAGCGGGCTCATCACCAATAAACATTTCTGTCATATCAATGACAACAGACGTAGAATCATTATTATAAGCCTTAATAGCATACTTTTTATTGAATGAATCCATATAGTTTCGCTTTAGTGCCAATTTCAATTCAGCATCACTTTCAACCTTAGAATTCACGGACTGCAATATCATAGAACTGTCCATCTTGGCAAATTTGACATGCATTGGATCATTGATTTTATACCCCACAGTGGCCAAGCGTGAATTACTGGATTCTGCCGTGGTAGAGGCAATCAACAAATCTCGTCCACAATATTTCAGAGGTATTTCAACATAAAGTTTTCCCTCTATTTTGTGTAAAGTCATAAACTCTCCTTCTGCCGTTTCACGACCGGACTTTTTCATTAATTTGTCATAGCTCATTTCCTTCACGGAAGACTCTTTGGACTCTTTTTTCTTGTCTTTTTTTCTATCAGCAGCATCTATGTTTGTAAAAGAAATTACAAACATAGATGCTGCAAGCACTACAATCCATCTTTTCATATTCACATAATTTTATTATATATACAATCTATTCAATAAGTAGTATTTCCGATTTTAACAATGTCAATACCATATTCCGTTTTCAGCCAATTGATTAATATATTATATTTTTGCTCGACCAAAGGATATTGTAAATCATCTTCCCATTCTCCGGTTGTCCGAAAAACAAGAGAAGCAAGGTAGGCATTCAAATCATTTGATTCTGTCATATAACTATCAACACTCCATTCAAAATCCTCATCATCCGTTGGATTTCGAACAAATCCAGCCTTCCGGGCTTCCTCGGCATCACTTACATTATCTGAATAATCGCTAATCGCAAGAAATTCATCCGGAGCAATAATGACAGCTGAAGTCACAAGAGATTCCAAGAATACACTCTGTAAATTAGATTTATACTCTCTCTTTTCTTCTGAGGACATATCGGATATATTTTTATCCACGTTACTAACAGCTATCTGATTATCCAGATAGCGAGCATATATATCTTTCCAACTTAATACATAATCCCATATATCCCAGTCAAATTCACTTACCTGCTGCTGCAAGACTTCAGTCAGAAATATTCGTATAGGTATGGTTTTGGCAAGAAATTCCTGATCATAGAAATCAAACCAAGTAAGTTGAAGTAAATCAAGTAAATTTGCCACTTTACTCGGCTCTATCGGGTCAAACCGAAATATATCATCACCTAAAGAACCCGAAACTTGTGTCCAATTGAAATCTTTTTCTGAAAATTCATACAAAAAATAACTGCCATAAGTTTCATATAATTCCAAGATTCGTTGATCTGCCGTAGTATCACCTCCCTGAGGAAGTACATAATCCGCCCCGGGCACCGGTATTTCCCCGATCTCGGTATCTTTCGCACAGCCACCTAGAAATAAAATGGCCCACAGAATTGCATATATTCTCATTTTCATCTTGATTACATTTTAGATTTCACATCTCATCTTCCTTGTCTTGCCGGTTCCTTTGCTGACTCGTTTTGTTGAAGGGACGTGTTTTCCTTCATTACTTCGTTAGGAAGCGGTAAAGTATATAACGGATCTTTTTCATTTAACGTATATGTTTGCCATGATGCCGATTTTCTCACCTTATAAAGATGGGAGATAGAAGGCATTCCATAACGACGTAAATCAAACCAACGTACTTCATCAAAACATAATTCCAAACGACGCTCCTCACGAATTTTCTCCAACAACACGGTTACATCCGTTACTGCTGTTTCACTATATTCCCTATAACGATTCTCCTGTAAATGACTTAAATCATCCCAAGCCGCCCCACTCTCTCCTTTTTGAGCATAGGCTTCCGCCCTGTTTAAATAGGCCTCTGACATACGAATGGAATTTGTTGGAGCCCTGGGAGTCCCAGAAGGGAAGCTAATACGTTTTTTGGTAATATTCCAGCTATCCTCTTCAATAATAAACCACAAGTCCATGCGGGTATCATTAGGATTTTCTAAAAACTTATTACGCAACTCTGTCGACACAACCATACCAGTTAAATTTCTGGTAGGAATATTACCATTCCCATACACCCATTCCACTTCCGAATAGTTATAACTGGAAATACACGTAGGGGCACTCTCCAAATTGACATAATTGGTTAAAATTCCACCATTTTCAATTGCTTTTGTGGCTGCCGCAATTGCCTCATCCCATAATTCCATATGTAAATATACCCGAGACAGAAGAATATTTGTTGCAGGCAAATTAATACGATAGCTTCCTCGACGTTTTGGGTATTTTTCAAACAAATCCGATGCGGCCTTCAAATCCGACACGATTTGTTCGTACACTTCTTCCACCGTACTACGGCCACGTCCGTTTATCTCTATATCGGCAGTTAATTTCAAAGGAACACCTAAAGCTTGTTTGTTATAATTATATGGTTCGCCAAACAGGTTCACCAACATAAAATAATAATACCCTCTTAACGCCAAGGCCTCTGCCTTTATCTGTTCCCTATCTTCAACCTCTCCGACAGCCTCGTCAATCCCGTCCAAGACAGCATTTACACCCATCAACCGGGTATAAGTCGGAGAATAAAATTCACCATATGTAGATACATCAACCTCCTGTCGTTCCCACATATTTGCTTGCCAAGTATAGAAAGGGAAAGCACTCACAGCCCCGCTATTATCTTCTTCGTCATCCAAAGAATTTTCGCTAAGCATATAATCGTCATCCAACAAATACAGCACATTATAGAGAGACACCTCTGGGTCCGGATAACCAGCCCCTAAAAGTAGTTCACTGTAATCCGAAACCGTTTTAACGATTACTTCATCCGACGATTCTTTGTCCAGATAGTCGGAACAGGCACTTAAACCAAGTAATCCCAATATACAAATAAATTGTAACTTCTTCATCATATTATTATATCTTAAAACATTACTTGCAGTGACAAGGATGTAACACGTCTTGCAGGCCAATCACCTGTTTCCGGATCTAAACCATCCCATTTACTATCAGAAACCCACATGAATGGATTCGTTATACTCGCCTTAATAACAAACCGCTGAGCGGCAATACGAGATAACCATTTCTGTTTGAATTCATAAGAAAGTGACAATGAACGACATCGTATAAAATCCGTATTTGCCACACGCAAATCAGAATTATTATACATATCATAAAGTCTCCTTTCTGAACTACTTACCTCAGCTGTCTCAGGAAGATTAATCCAAGCATCAGGAGTCGGGATAGAAGGAATATTCGATTTATCCCCTACTTTCCTCCAACGATGAGCCAAATCCCGAGATACATTTTGCTCCGGAGTTGGAATTCCGTAATTATTGTCTGTATCGTACAATTTTGGCAAGCGGGCATGCCCACCCCATTGCACGTTAAACAACGCATATAATGACCAGTTTCTATATTTGAACATCATATTTAACCCCCCGGAAAAATCAGGCGTGAATTTTCCGGATTTTACCAAATAATCCAATGGACTTGTTCCATTCAAAACATCCATATAGGCGAACTTAGGAGTCCCATCTTCATCATTTAATCCATCATATTTAAAAGAATAAAAGGTTGAAAATGCCTCTCCATCAACCACTGCACTTCCCTCTAAATAATCATTCAAAGTATTGATACGTTGATTTTTACTAATCTCATTCTTAGTCACACTGGTATTCAAAGACAACTGCCACGTGAAATCCTTAGTGCGCACAGGGATCACATTAATCACAAAATCATAACCGGTGTTCGTCATTTCTCCTCCATCTACCACACTATTCTCCATACCGTTTTCCCGTGGAATATTACGAGAAGAAAGTACATTACTAATTTTCTTAAAATAGTTGACCGTAAAATTCAAGCGTCCATCCAATAATGCAGCATCAACACCAAAATTATAAGTTTTTGTTTTTTCCCACCCAAGATCAGGATAAGGCAATGAACTTATATCTAGCAAATAAGCATTATAATATTCATTGACACCTTCATTTTTTGCTATCAAGTAAGGAGAAACCGTCTCAACGGCATTCCCCTGAAATCCGTAAGATGCGATCAAGTCCAAATTATTTAACCACCACGAGCCCTTCGCAAAACGCTCGGAAGCAACTCTCCATTTAACACCCACAGACCATGTCGGTGCAAAGCGTTTATTCTTATCCTGTCCAAAACGATTGGAAGCATCCCAACGGGCACTTGCATTCAGCACGTAACGGCTATCATAGGTGTACACGGCAGAAACATATTCACTGAGTTTATTATCAATCTTATTCAGCACCATCGCCTCCCCTCGGACAAGAGGATTATCCAACGGATCACCCCAATCTAAATCAGTATATGTTAAAGGCAATTCGGCAAAGGTTTCACCTCGATCTTTTAAATACCCATAACGCTTATTCGTTGATCCTCTTGTCTTCGAGGAATTGGTCTCAATACCCATTTGTAAAGTCAATCGATGAATGTCCTTAAACATATGGTCATACACCAAAGCATTTCGAACAGTGGTCGTAGAAACATCTGTCAATCCCGTTTCCAGCAAACCGCCAAAAGGCAAACGAGTATATGCGAACTCCGGTGCAGAACTTTCATAAGCTCCATAGTCATACCCACGCAAAGAGGCAATATAAAAAGAACGTTCCGTTGCATACTTTTTCACATCAGCAGATGAAGACGAGTAGGAAACTAATCCTTGATAATCCAATCCCGGCAGAATATTCCACTTGACATCCAATGTCATTCCCCAAGTTTTCGTGTTATTCACACTTCCTGTGTTATCCAACTCATTTTGAATATTATACAAATAACTCCTTTTATTATTGATAACCGTGCTGGATTCATTGGCCCATTTCTCATGATAATACAGAGAACCGTCCTCATTATACATCGGGATCACCCGACTCGTGTTATAAGCATAGCTAAAGGGATCCACACCATAGGCAAATCCTTTCACTTTACGCCACGTCCCTTTCAATAACAAATTTACAACAAACTTATTATTTATCAAGTTAACGGTCGTGTTGGAAGTCGCCGTCAATAACGTAACTTTATTTCCATCCGCTTCTCCCGTTTCATCTGAATACCCAAGAGATGTCCTGTTTTGAATCTTTTCTGACCCACCACTAAGACTCAAACTATGTTTATGACTAAATGAGTTTTGAAAAAGCAAATCAAACCAATTCGTGTTAGTGCTAGCCATCTTTTCATATTGCTGATCAAACTCCTTTTTAGTAATTTCTTTGTTCAAATAAGATTGCAACAAACCAGCATACCCCAAAGACAGTACTGTTGAAGGATAACTTACCCTATCTTCATACATTTCTTGAGAAAATTCCATCATTTCCCGGGAATTCATTTGGTTATACAGACCATAACGAGGCATTTGACCAATGGAGAAATCCCCGCTATATGCAACAGAAACTTTACCGACATTCGCTTTTTTAGTCGTGATAACAATCACGCCATTAGCAGCCTCGGAACCATAAATTGCTGTTGCAGATGCATCTTTCAACACGGTTATCGTTTCTATATCATTAGGATTCAACCAAGAAATAGCATTACCAGCCAATTGAGAAATATCGTCTGCATCAACCGAGAACTTCGTGTTATCTTCCGAATTAAAAGGTTGCGGATCTCTTTGTATTACCCCATCAACGACCCAAACCGGTTCTTGACTACCTAATAGAGAAGATACCCCGCGGACCCGAATTTTCGGAGATGCTCCAACCATTCCAGTTCCCTCTTGAACAAGCATACCCGGAACCACACCTTGCAACATCTTATCAATCGAAGAAACCCCCGCTATCATAATATCCTCAGCTTTCACCGTGGTTGCCGCTCCCGTGTAATTGCCTTTTGACGTATTACCATAACCGGTAACTACCACATCCTCCAAAACCTCCACGTCATCCTTCATGACCACGTTTACAGAATTCTGGCCGGTATACTTCACTTCCTGCGTATGCTTTCCGACAAAAGAAAATATCAGGAATATATTATCTACCTCTGGAACCGTCAATACATAACGGCCATCAGAACCAGTTGTTGTTCCCAGTTTCAAATCTTTTGCCATTACCATCACTCCAGGTAAAGCCATGTTTTTTTCATCAACTACTTTTCCAGAAATCTGTATGGTTTTCTTCTTTTCATCTTTTGTGACAACTTTCAGTATC
>CAYUIJ010000009.1:0-13273 GCA_964444735.1 uncultured Bacteroides sp.
CCCGCTTAAAAGAAGACAGATAAGCAGACATACATACAGGAGCAAGCCCCGAAAAGCATGTGATTTTCGGGGCTTGCTCCTGTATGTACAAAAATTGCCGGTGTACACGGAACCGGCTGCAATAACATCTTGCCTCACGTATGAGCTTCTGCCGCATGCAGACACACTCTTTCAGACGTATTCCCCAATTGGACGCCTTGAAAGAGACGTGCCCGAAAGACGGGATCCGTCTGCCCGCACATCTGCCCCGCACCCGATCCGGCAGACTTTGTCTCCTTTTTTTCTCCCTTCCCATCCTGTCCATTACGACAAGACGCACAAAAAAAATGACAACCCGTGCTACAGCAAGAGACATCCTTACTCAGAGATACCTCCTAATCTGCGATAACTTGAATATGAACTTACCGGATAACTCCATGCTCACTGAATATCCCTATACCATTCCAACGTTTTCAGATATTCATCCCATGATTTCTTATTCTCAGCCGATCCGGACTTCTGTGACGTTACATACATGGATAGCCCGCTACATTGTTCATGGTCAACGGTGCATTGCCCTCCTCTCCCGACAGAGCCTCCAAAATCTGAATACCAAGTGTCTGTAGCCCTCATATAGGGTACGGTCTTTTGCAATTGCTCCTTCCATTCCTGCAACTCCGTTTCAGGCACATTTTTCAACATAAGTCCTTTTATATCATGATAGAAAGGATAGCCGTCCAAAGCTCTTGGAAGATATGCAAACACGCCTTCAGTCACTGCGTCATCTGACAAGTAACGTCGCACCAACGGAGCAGAAACTTGCGCAAAAGCTTCCAGTTCAGATGTTCTGACAGCTGAAATCACAATGCCGTAATAGCTTATTATATATTCATTGTAATATGCATTTACAATACCTTCCACATCAACTGCAGAAGCAAAAATACAGGCTATCAGCCTATCATAAGGAGAACCCGTACCGGGCATTTCCGCCGGAGTGGCAATCAGCCATCGGGTGGTATTGCGAAGCTCATATGCGACTTCAACCGACTGCATGAAACACGCGTCAAACAGCAAAAAGTCAAGTCCTTTATTGCCGAATACCTCCACCAGAACCTCTTTCAACGAGGTAATCTCCATCTCCGGTCCGGAATCGGAAGAGGCATTATTACCATTATCCACTATGAAAGAACGTGTATCACGTATTTCGCCGGCGGGAAGCCATCCATTGCCATGCGACCATAAAACCAGCCCGTAACTCTCTGCCGGATAATTTTCTACAGTCCATCGACAAACATCACGCAACACGGCAGGGTCTGACGAACATAAATCGGCAGAATATGCCTTAACAACAGATGACGTGCCTTTCCCGTTCTCCATCCCTATCTTATATATTCTCGGAGTGGAAAGATCATCTACATAAACCAATAAGTTATCGGATGCCGGAATATCTCCAGCCACCTGTTTCATCTCATCCAAATCAAGGGATACATACCCCTCAAGGGAATTCTCACCTCCAATATACACCAATACGGTACGATGATCAGAATCAGGTTCCGGATCATCATCGCCACAGGCAACAAGCGTCAACACACAGCATGATAAAAGAAAGCCTTGAAAAAACCTCATGTCTTTTTCTATTCTTCAGGACGTACAAAACGGAATTCATTCAACGGTATCTGACGTATTATCGCAGTACCTTTAGTCTGATACCGCTTCATCAACTTGGTTGCCTTTTTCTGTAAATCGGCCCTCTTCTTGGCAAAATAAGTAATACATGTATGATTCATGTTCCCGTCAGTACCTGTAAGATAAGATTTCAACTGCTCACCGTAACCTTCACGGCTTGGCAAAAAGCCTTCTTTTGTCAAACGTACACTGTCTATTTGCTGTATATCCGTAAAATAAATAACAGAATCTCCAAAACACAAAGACACCCCCATTACATATACCGGTCTCATTCCCCCCTTATTCACAGCAAAAGCCGACATTAAAACAAACGGCAAAAGCAACACGCCGACAGCCTTTATGATTCTCATAATAAAATATAACGATTAATTGTGCAAAAGTAATAAATTTCAGACAGAAAACACAGATATTAACACTGTTTACGAAAAAAGCGAAAAGACCGCACGTAACCCGCCATTAAAACTATCCAATGAGCGTCAATACAAAATCAGAATCTATCCGGTAATCCAGCTTATAAAGCACATCAGGATTCCTACGGTCAAATCCCCAAGACACTCCTTCGGAACATATCTTGAAAGGACTAACACACAAATGAGAACGAAAATCCACAGCTTCCTGGTTTTCAAGAATTTTAAAAAGTGTTTCTTTCATACTCCATAACAATACTGCCGCATAAGTCTCATCACCTTCAACATGCTCATCCGGATGTACAAAACGTTCTTTTAATCCTAAGGCTTTCGGGCGAATCATTTCTACGTCAATGCTTACCCTTTTTGAAGGATGCCAGCATACAGCAGCATAACCTTGTGTGTGAGAAACGCTTATATGAAACGTGCCGTCTAAAAGAAAGGGTCTGCCCGCATCGGTGTATGCCACTTCATATTCCCTTTTCCAACAGTCAGACATCAGTACACGCACAGCCACACGCTCTTTCATGCGTGACGATGAAGCCTTAAAAGACGCAAGCTCTTTCCGATAGCAGCCGTTTGAAGACAACATTTCCATCAATTCCGCCGAGGATTCTGCAATATGCCATACAGCCCATCCTCCTCCCCCCGGCAAAAGCATCTTTCTGTATAAAGGCATGTCAGTCTATTGTTGTGGAACTATCCGGCAGAACCGTAATCCTCACTCTCAGGATACGCGCCGGCCATCCATTTTCTCAATGCTTCAAATCACGCAACCAAGAAACCCGCCTCTCAACTCCCAGTCAATCGTGCAAGCGCATCGGCCTCTCCCCTTGCATACAAACGGATCAGGATTCAAAACACAGCATTCCGGGCTGACAATCTGCTTGTCACTCACATAATGGTCAAAACGGAAGATCTTCCGACGGACCGGATTCTTCAGGAACAGTCTGTTTCACAGCAGACGCAGATGACGAGGCATCGTGTGCGGCACTCACATTTGCACCGGAAGGACGCGGAGACAGCATTTCCATACTTTCGGCATAGATCTCAACCACATATCTTCTCTGACCATTCTGGTCCTCATAGTTACGCGGACGCAATTTCCCCTCAATGTACAGTCTATCTCCCTTATGAACATATTTCTCTACCAACTGGGCAAGCCCGCGCCATAGAACAATATTATGCCAATCTGTCCTATCGGGCACTTGCGTTCCATTAGGGAGTGTGTATCCCCGTTCTGTCGTAGCCAAGGGGAAAGTGGCAACCGCCACTCCGCCATCAAGATACCTTACATCCGGCTCCTTGCCTACATTTCCTATTAAAATGACTTTATTAACTGACATTTTTCAATATTACATTATTTTTTCCGTTTCAAAGATAGTGCGTTTCACCATAAAACACAAACGTTTCATGGATAATATTTTCAATGATTATCATCTGTTTGCATAATAAGGCTCATATTCTGTCGGGCATCGGTTTGTATTCGCGTATGCTTCCATCGTTTGTAGTACCATTGTAGCTTGATTTCACCTTGCCGAACCGATAGGCAAAGTTTACGGTGAAAAAACGTCCGTAATAATTGGTCCACGTGTTTTGAATGTAGTTGGAATGCATTTGGCTTTTGAAAGTCCGATGACTGTTCAGCAGGTCGTATGCGGCAATACTAATGTCGCCTTTGCGGTTTAATATTTTACAGCCTACATTCAAGTTCAGGGTGTGATTGCGGTTAATCTCCCTATTGATTCCATAATCATGGCTGAAAATGAAATTATAAATACCGCTTAGATAGAAATACTTGCATATTTGGCTTATATCAAACGTTGCTCCCGCAGTCTGACAGAATGTCTTGCCTGTATAGTCTTCAGTATTGACGCTGTGTACATAGCGGGTATTGGCACTGACTGTTATTCTTAATCTTTTAGTCAGGTTGCAGAGCAGAGAATGTCCGAGCGATGGATCATAGGTACGTGTCGTAGTCTTGTTTTCGCCTATATAATATGGATTATGCTCGTAGTTGAACTCGGAAGATAAGGTATATTTTGATTTTATACTACGTATAGGCGCCTGCCATATCAGTTTGCTTTTTATGTCCCAATATCCTTCCACGTTCTCAAAACTAATCAGAGAGCTGTGTGCAGGCGCCGTGTATTGCAATTCCGGCAGATAAGTCTCTACATTGTAATAGGTTGTCTTTGCAACAGGAGAGTGCTGGCGGATAGAGGTGTTGACAACCATACTTATGTGGTTATGCTTTCCTGACATGAGGTTGCAATTGATGGTGAGCAAATGCAGGTATGACTGTCTCAGGCCGGGATTCCCGCTGCGCAGCATGTAAGGATTGCTGTTGTCTATCTGCGGGCGTAACTGCACTATGTTCGGCACCCTGTTGTCCAGCATGTAAGTGACGCTCCATGAATTTGTGATATCCGTGTGTATAAAAGATATTGCCGCTGTCGGAGAGACGAATGTTTTGCGGTAGTTGTCCGTTTCTTTTTCTTCCCGCTTGAGCGTGCTTTCCTCAAGTCCTGCGGAGATGTCGCAATTTGTTTTTTCACAAAGAGAAAGGCGTAATGAGACTTTCTGTTTTTGTGTCAGGTTGTTTATTTTATAGCTATATGTATTGGCCTCGTCTGTTTGTGGATTTGCGGGATCCAGCATATTCCAAGCGAACTGGTGTTTCCATCCGTTTTCGTATTTCACGGAATAATCAAAAGACAGCCGGCTGTCATTTTCCGGATTCAGGCTGTATATCAGCATCGCATTGCCGTTCCACTCCGTATTGCGGAGTTTTGACGGGATAGTCAGATAAGTCCGTGTCATCGAACTTTCCAATGTGTCTGTCCGTAATGAATGATTTTTGCCTTTGTCTATATCCACCGAGCCTTCCAGCGCATATCCTATTCTGCCGGTGATACTGCCGTCATAACCGACATATTCCATCACATGGAAATTCTTGTTCAGATTATCGTAATGCATCAGGCTTTTCGATGTCTGGAGACCGTTTTCTTCATTATATATGTAAAGCGACTGCCAATCTTTGTTGTTGTTATATGTTATAAGCTGGTTCCAACGGAATTTTCCCCATTTGTCATTTGAATTGGAGAAAGAAAATTCGGAATAGTGATTCTGTTTTCTGCCGCTGTTTCTGTTTTGTTCCTCATAAAGGCGTTGCTGATAATTGTTGTCAGGAAAATAATGTTGTTCAGATTGTGTGTTTATATCATCGCGGTTATATTCAAAAGTGTAAAATGCCCTAAGTGTACCGTATGTTCCGTTTTCTGTGTCCCATGAGCGTTCCGTGGCCAGATCCGCATAAGTCGTTTCGTTGTAGGCGCTGCCGGGATCGGAAACGGAAAGAATGTCTTTGATATTATTTGATTCCCGGTTGACGTTATTGTGAAACACATTGCTTGTGAGTAAAAATTTCTCGGAGAAAAAGTTTGTGGTGAGTCCGAGCCCTTTACGGAACTTTCCTCTGTCGGTCTTTGAATTCATGTTGCTGCCTGCACCAGCCAGCAGGTGCGCTTTCCATGAATTGACGAGCTTGCTTTTGGTCTCTATGTTGATCACTCTGGTGAGATCTCCTCTGTACATCAGTTTTTTTGTTTTCGTATTTTCATATTCGTCATAAGCCATGATTTTCAATACATCTATTGCAGGAAGGTTCTTGAGCGCTGCCATTGGGTCTCTTCCGAATACAAGGCGGCCGTCTACATAAGTTTTGGTTACCTGTTTCCCCATGATTCTGACGGAATGGTCATCGGCCTCTGCTCCGGGGAGCTGCTCCACTATATTCATAGCGGCATCTCCTTCTTGTACGTTCACTGCCTCGGGGTTGAATATCAGCGTGTCGCCGTTCTGGGTCACAATGGGGATTCTGCTCCTGACGGTGACTTCCTCCAGTTGGATGGATTCATCCGGAACCTCTATGTAAACAGAATTCTTTCCTTCTATTATATTTAAATCCTTTTCGACTTTCCTAAACCCTACCGCAGTGACAATGAGTCTTGCTTTTCCGGTCTTTACGGGTCTGAAACGGAATACTCCGTTTACGCTTGTCGTTTTCAACGTATCCTTTGCTTGGATTAAAAAAACATTGGCGCCGTCTAACGAGCTGCCGGATCCATCTCCCTCATTGTATGTGACAAATCCCGACAGCTCGTTTGTCTTCTCTTGGGCGTTTGCCGGTAAAGCAGTATATGACAATAAAAAAAAGCAAAAATAAATCTTTTTCATATTGCTATATTATAAAAAGTCTGGTGATAGTGTGTGGTCAGACTACCCTGTCAATCATCATTATCAAATAATCGCATTTCCCACGCTCAATATCATTACCGGCCAAAGAGCGGGCCTGTATCAAATAGCGGCGCGCGCTTTTCAATTTTTCATAGCAAACGGCTTCGATATCCGTACCGGAATAGAAGTTGACGGCCGTCACAGGCTCCATGCCGGATTGTTCCTCCCATACGGATACAGAGTCAAAAGCCGCCGGCAATCCTAATGCCGGTGACTTGTGATTAGTCTGCCCTCCGGGAGCAAGGGAAGCCGCTTTTGCCGACACAGCCTTGTCGATAGCCTTTAATGTGGGGCACATTCCTTTCAAAGAACTGATATATACGGCAAGCTGTGCAATCATGGGGGCACTTAAGGGCTTGCCATTCAAAGGTTCTTTGAACAGCTGCTTCTCTATATCGCTCAAGTAGGCTTCCTGGGTATAAGGCCTGGCCGACTTCTCCACGCTCAGGCCCATGCGCGTCAAACGGGACATCAAAGACTTCATCGGATACCCGTTATTGTATATCCATGCCGACATATCAGGATTGGCCCCGCCCAGACGCAAAAAATCCTTATTGGAGTCCAGCCAGCTTAAATCATGGAAAACACTGAATATCTTTTGCAGGACTTTCCTTTGCATGTCAGCCGGTACCGGCTGATATGACGGCACGCTGCTTTTTTCACTGGCTTCATTGAGATAAATGCCTCCGATATAAGAAGATACGGGCGACAATGTCTTATTGATTAATTCAATAATCACAAAATCAGGGAACAGCTCCCGGTAATCATTGGGAATATTGTCATCGTGAAACCATGCGGGACTGTTTTTGACTATGTATTTTACATGGGCTATCTGCGCGTCTAAGGAGGCTATCGGATCATTGCCCAGATCATTGGCCTGGCAACGCGGATCCTCAGCATAGGCCGGCGAACGCTTCCCATAGAAATAGCGCGGATCCCCATCGTGCTCCATAGCCCATTTCTTCAATGTGTCCGGCTCGTTTCCGCCGGTGGGGGCATACAGGTATCTGAGTGCAAACGCATCACATACTCCCGGCTTATTGACAGTCAATACGACTCCTTTCTCCTTATCGCCGGGCCGTGCCAGATAATTGTACAACACGTTGTCCATGACCGAAGCCGTGATGCCATATTTTTGGGTAAACTCCGGAGATCGCAGCTCTTCGGGGGAATATGCCGCAGAACCGGCCAGATTGGCTGCCAGCCCCAGACTAAGGCCGAATGCCTTTAGCATACGTGCCGTCAGATTCTCACAGATTACCTCATCGGAAATGTAATAAGTCCGGAAGCGCGGATCGGCCTCTGCCATCTGGTACACTCCATTACGGCGCACGCTGAATGCAAGGTCACGCGGTACTCCTATCTTGGTACTCAGGATTTCTCCGCTGCGCAAGTCCGTGACATTGTATGCGGTAACTTCCGAGTTGCTGTTATTCAGGAAAGCAATCGTATTGATCATAGGGTTATCGGCACGGAAGACAGAATCTTTCCCATACGGCCTTATTATGATTGGCTTTCCCATTCCCAAGCCTTCAAATATCATGTTCCATTCATCCGCACTCTTCCGGATGGCTTTTACCCAGCTGTCTTGAATCAGAGTGTCGATGTAGAATACAACGGGCTGTTGCGCCGTTATATTACGGCGTGTTACATAATACCCCTTTTTGGAACGTTTTTCATTACGATAGTCGGTGTATGAGACATACCCTGTTCCTACACGCGGACTGGCTTCGCGGACGCTCATCTTCTCTTCCGGCAGCAGGGCCAGTGTTGTCTGCACCGACATCGTCAATTCCGGCTCTTCCTTGGCGGCAAAGCCCATGATGCTGATGCTCAGCTTCGCGGTACAGTTTTGGGTGATGCTGATGCAATTGTCAAACGCATCTGCCGATTCCACAAAAGAGGTCTTGCTTTGGGGAGTGGCATTTGCGATTGTGAGCATTCCATAACTGCGTCCGCCAAGATTGAGCACATCCTTGTTGGAACAAGAGAAATAGGAAGTGGCATCAAACAGAACAGCCGTTGAATCGCCGGTGTATCCTTCAATTGGAAATGCTTTGTAAATGGCGTTGCCATGAGACAAGGCAAAGGCCGCTTCCTGATTTTTGTCCTGCCCGTTGAGGCGGATGTCGTATTTCGGATCCCTGAACAGTATCAACGAATCGGTCCTGTCAATAACCAGGCACCTGCTTTGGGCCGCTTTCGTGCCTGCCATCGAAATATCGCTTGCGGCGGTGATGGCAGAGGTTACCAAAAAGTCCCGTCCCGTCAATTTCACCGGAAATTCCAGATAGACCTTATCCTCATACAGGTGAACCGTGATTGTCCCTTTATTGACGGTATGCTTCTTCTCGTCTTTGAAAAGCCTGTCGTATACGCTCTTTTTCCCCTTTTGTACACTGTCAGTCTGCTGTTCGGTCTCTGCCTTTCCTTTTTTCTTCCTGGAGCTGGCGCCGGCCTCATTTGCAGATCCGACAACCAGCAAGAGAGCCGTCAGCCATAAAAACAGTTTTTTCATCTTTCCGTCCCTCCCTTATTTTAAGTTGATGTCGAGCATCTTCAGTAATAATTCATAGTGGGCTTTCGTCTTCCCCGATGCGCCGGGTGCCTTTTGTCTCATCAGCTGTCTGGCCTTGGCTATATATGCGTATACGTCTGCCTGTGTGACTTTGGCCGTCATGGAAAAACGGTTCAACGGCTCCCATTCAAAACCTGCCACAGGGTTATGCACCGCATTTTCCCAGGGAGCATGTCCTCCGCAACAGACATATCCGAACCGGCGGCGACTAAGGCCGGCCAGTCTTTCTCCGGCTGATGCTTTCTCGGTTCCCTTGATTGCGAACCCGGCAGTCTGCATCATGGTGTATATGTATTGTTTCTGGAGATTCATCTGGGATTCTGTCAATGTACGTCCCGAAACGGTCGGTCCCCAGACAAAACCGTATACCATGCCGAAAGCCTCTGCGGCAGTAAACGAATCCTTGTCCAATCCTTCGTATTGCGATACCCGAAGAGGTATAGACAGTATGTGCCGCAGCATGAAGTCCTGGACAGTCTGCTTGGGGGAACCCGAAACCGGGAACTTAGCCAACAGATCCTTGTTGTCAAGCCAGTCCAGATCATTATATATCTCAAACAGGTAATTCAGGGCTTCCTTTTGTTGTGCCTTCGGAATCTGCGCAAAACGCGGCATTGCGTCGCCTTCCTTGACTTCGTTGACAAAATAGCCGCCTACATTGCCCGCCACATGGGTAACGTACATTGCAAGCTGCTCTACAATGCCGGTAAACAGGCTTTCACGGTATTCGTATGTGTCATCGCCTTCCGAAATCCAGCTCTCCAGATTACTCATGATATACTTGAGGTTCCTGATGCCATACCGGGTTGCCTTCACAGAGTTGTCGCCAATATCTTCCGTCTGTGAACGGGGATCCACCACCTTATATACCTGCTGTTTCCCGTACCGGTACACAGGATTCTCCTTAATGGCGTCACTGATCCATTTGCCTGTTATAACCGCTTCTTCCTCTGCGGAACCGACATTGAATACCGGAGTATAGGTCCATCTGACGAGGTATTTGTCGTATTCGCCAAAACGGGGAGGAGTCAGTCTTACTCCACGCTCTTTATCGCCGGGCTGTGCCACGTAGTTGAAACGGGCATAGTCCATGATGGAAGGAGTGGTGCCATACTTCTGCGTGAATTCCGGCGAGCGTAACGAATCTACCGGGAAAGCGGAGGAAGCCCCCATGTTATGCATGAATCCCAGACAGTGGCCTATCTCGTGTGAAAGCACATAGCGCAACGCGTCGCCCACCATTTCATCCGGAATATTGACGGTGCGCACGTCCTTATCGGCTTGCGCCGTCTGCACGAACAGCCAGTTGCTGATAAGCTTGACGACATTATGATACAAATACACGGAGGCATTCAGGATTTCCCCGCTCCGCGGATCCACCCATGACGGCCCCATGGCGTTCTCAATGCTCGACGGGGCATAACGGACGCACGAATACTTGATATTGTCCGGATCGAATTCCGGATCATCGGTCGGGAAATCTTTGGCCACCACAACGTCTTTGAATCCAATCTGCCCGAACAGCTCATTCCATTGGGTGACTCCTTCACGCAGATACGGCTTCCATTTCTCAGGGAAAGTGTTGTCGATATAGAAAACAATCTGCTTAACGGGCCTCACTTTCTCCCCGCGCAAGTAGGCGGCGGTGTCAGACGGCTGTATATCCCATCGGTTGGCATAGTAGACGGGCGCGGTTGTCCTGGCTCCTTCACCCAGCTGATCACGCTTGGTAAAGAATACCCCGATACGGTAATCCGCCATACGCGGACGGTAAGGCTTTTCTTTTAACAGCATGATGGAGCGTGTCATTTCCGCAGTGAACGGGCGGTCCTTTATGAGCGGTTTCCCTTGTGAGTCGCTGACTGAGAATGTATATGACAGGCAGCTTTTAATGGAAACGTTGTCTTTGAAAGCCTTGATTTGCGAAATGTAAGAGCAGCCCGACTGATAATTCTCCGTTCGATTGTACTTTCCATACACTGAGTTACGATCGAACGGACTCATTTTTTTATTGTCGCTCAGGAAAACCTCGGTCATATCGAATACGATGGCAGTAGAGTCCTTATTGTATGCCTGGATTTTCTGATTACTGATAATCGCCCCCAAGGCGCTTTTGCGCAAAGCCTCATCGATTTGTGCGCTGCCCGCAATATAATTTGTGCTTACCTGACGTAACTGCACATGTGTCTTGTTTCGTGTAAACACGACATGAAGCAGATCGGCCGGTTTGGAGCCCACTACGGCATTGCCGTTGTCGGAGATGCCGGTAACCGTAGAGCCGATAAGCATATCCTTATTGATTAAATCCACAGGAAGCTCAAAATAGACTTTCCCGTCAAGCAAATGCAATGTTATCAGCCCCTCGGCCGTCTCATGCTTTTTCTTGAACAGTTTGTCATATTCGCTTTCCTTTTTGGCGGGAGCCGTCTGCTCTGTTTTCTTTTTTTTCCAGAAGAACGGGAATTTGCGTTGCGCGTCAATGGTGACAGACGAGACTGCCACCATTGACGCAAGTAAGATGATTTTCTTTTTCATGTCAGCTTTTTTATGTCCTTATGAAATCAGATTAGTATCCGGTGGCCGTTACATCCAGGATCTCACCAAAACCGTCATATACAAGTGCCTTGGAAGCGTCAAGGGTTCCCGCACCGGGCTGCCTCATCGGAACAAGTGAGACTTTTCCGCCAGATTCCGCGGATTGGGTCACAATGACAAGCGCCTTGTTGTTGAATTTATTTTCAGTAATATATCCCTCCTCAACAAAATCTATTAGATTGGTGTATTGCCCTTGCTGGTAGAGCTTGGCTTTTGTGATTTCCTCTCCGCTGCCGGGAGTGAACTGCGGGGTGTCTGAGACGCGTACCCCTCCTATACCGTAGGTAAATGCATAGACTGCCGCATCCGTTGCTACGTACAACACGTTGTATGCATGTCCGAAAAAGACGGATACGGCTTTGTCCAACAAAGCCTTTCCTTCGGGAGGGACAGAATATTTGTTACGTGCGGCTGCCGGCTGTTCCGGCGTGTCGTCACTTTCTGCTACATGGGGGCTTAACGTGTAAACGGCGTATTCTCCGCTGCTGTTGTCTTTCAGCAGGAAGACGGCCAGCGAAGCGTCAGGGAGAATTGCCGCGGCAATGGCGGTCTGGTCTCCCATGTCATTAGGATCAAACTCCGGACCTGAGACATACTCGCCACATATAAAACCATCAGGGAAAGAAATGTTACCACTTAAGGAACGGAACGCACTTGTGCCTGTGGAATCGTTAAGCCATACCAGATGGTTGTCATTAATAACAGATGAAGAATTTGCCGCATATACATTGTTGTTGATCTCACATCCTTCAAGGACACTATTGGGCGCGGGGAACTTGTTGGCGTTTGTGTTGTTGATGACATAAAAACCGTTATTTGCATAAGCGATGAAGTTCTGACTAGAGCGGAAATAGGATCTTACCTGAAAACCGGCGGGACGATACATAAACAGGTCGTCACTTTCCCACGCCCCGTTTATCGAATAATCCTTACAATCAAAACGGACACTTTCGCCTGCGGACGAAATCGCCCAGACCTGGTTTGTGTATCTTGAGCCCAATGATGACGCGGTTTTCGGGTTTCCCATCACCTCATAGGTCAATGAAGTCAACAACCCGTCATAAGCCGTACCGCCGGCCGTCTCTATAATATGACGGAATATTCTTTCTTCTCCCGTATACTGGTTTGTTATTTGGGAGTTGTTGATTAAAGTGAGGTCTGTTGTCACTCCGTCTTCAGTATCCGCAATCAGCAGCCCGTCTAAAAACTCGCTTTGCACATACAGTCTCCATGAATAAATATATTGCAGATTATCGTTTGCCGCATCCGTAACCGTCAGTTTCAATAAATAGGCCCCTTCGGCTACAGGACGGTTGATAATGCCGTGAAATTCTTTTTCTGTACCAATAATCTCAAAAACAGCGTTGGTGGTTTTGGGCTCCTCGGTTACAGCCCATTCATAACGCAAGTTGGATCCGTCAGAGCCTTCTTGGGTAATGGAGGGCACAATATCAACGGGAGTCTGATAGCCTACACGTATCGTATTTTCCTGATCCACATCATTTACACTGATCCGTACTTCCGGAATAGGGTTGGTGGCGAATGAGCTCTTGTCATCGTAACAGGAAGCAAGCCAGAGGATGCCGGGCAGCAACAGTGTCATCAAGCATGCGATATTATTCTTCTTCATAATGGTATGGAATTATATAATTTAAGATTCAATATGTACGGGCCTCAATAATTTGTCCTTTCAAAGAGCCTTCGTTATGGACCAAGGGGGCATCGGGGT
>CAYUIJ010000009.1:13283-24781 GCA_964444735.1 uncultured Bacteroides sp.
CTTCCCGATACGCTTTCAGATAATCCGCCAATATCGCAGCATAAGCTTCGTATAAATTTCCTAGTATCAATAATCGGTAATTGGGGAGATATTTATAGGTATACAATGTCTCTGACTGCTGCATGTCAGGATGTGCGGCCATATCGTCCCAATTATCCCAGCCCAAGGCCGCCACAATCGCTTTTAAGGCATTGCGACTACAAGCCTTTGAAGAAGTAGAGGTGGCACCCAGAGATGATTTTATCAGTGAATTATATGTCATCCACACATACCTGTCTCCTGACTCAGGGAGATAGATATCGCTGTCCCAACTCAACGTTGCCGTGATTTGTTCCTTAGGCCCTAACCCTAAAGCCGGTGACTCTTTCAGCCGGATATAGAGTGTGTATGACGCTCCGTTTTGTATCTCCTCGGTGTTGAGCATTCTTATCTTTATGGATCCTTTCAGACTATCCGCAGGAATCAGCGCCCCGGTTATTTCGTAACTGTTTTCGGGAGCGGTAGTCTCTTCCTTGACTATTTCATAATTCACGGTACGATCTTCCGGAGAGACATTCCCCACCAAGACCAGGGGCAGCTCATACTCGCCATACTCATCCTCTGGATTCTCCAGAAAAGAATAGCTCGCTTTGAATATGCCGGTTTCCGCATCGTAGGCATCCGTTGTGTTGAAACGGACAGCATCGTATTGACTGTCAAAATACGGTATTTCTTCTTTTCCGCAGCCGGCAAGGCATAAAGAAGAACAGCCCAATGCCACGACTGATTTTATAACTGTTTTTTTCATGGTAATAGTTTGTTTATTGTACACGTCCGGATTGTATCTCAAAGGCAGGATAAGGCAACAGATACTGTGTGTCTGTCATCTCTCCCGCATAATTAGGGACAGACTTGCACCCTGTCCGCTTATAGTAATAAAACATGACGCCTTCGGAAATGAATTCCTTGCGGTATTCTTTTTGTATTTCGCTTATGATCTGGTCTGCATCCAGATTTTCAAGAGGGACGGGGATGCCTCTGATTTCACGAATCTTGTTCAGTCTCTGCAATGCCATGCCGAGATCGGGAGCAGAACCTGTAGCATAGCATTCGGCGGCAATATAGAATATCTCGGGCAAGCGTATCAGACACAGGCGGTTCTGACAGCTTATGTCCAGACTTGCCTGATGAATTTTCAGAGGGACATATCCTCTTGACGCACTTAAGGTCTGCTCTAATATCCGTAACCGGAAATCTGAATTCATGCCTTCATATATGCTCTCAACATCCGCCTCCGGTATATACATAGCCGTATAGTCCGTTTCCTTGAAGCCGGGTATTATGTATGAGGTGATTTTTGACGTAACGTCCGGAATGTCTATGCTAAATAAAGCCTCAGCCGTCATGGAACGGTTTGTCGCATTGATCTCGGGCAACAGATAAGACCAGGTATACATCTCATCCATTCTGATTCCATCATCGCCTACGGCCGCGATTATCTCCTCGGCTGCATTCAGGGCCTTGTCTATGCTTTCTTTGCTGCCTTCCCATAAGTATACGCGCGCTTCAAGCGCTTTGACCGCATAATAGTTAAGCCGCAAGGTCCTGTCATTGAAGAAACCGTCCGGATCTATGCTTGTATAATAAGAAGCCGGATGCTTCCCGGTGATAGGGTCGTAATCTCTCAATGATTCCTCCGCCGCTTCCAGATCGTCCAAAATCATCTGAAGCGTCTCCTTTCCCGATCGCTGGGGAGCGGGGGCAGACGATAAGGTTGTTACATACGGAATCGTGTTTTTGGAATTCAGTTCTGCGGAACGGTTTTTCCAGTCACCATATCCGTACAGGCGCAACAGGTCAAAATGCATATATGCGCGAATGGCAAGGAGCTCTCCTTTGATGACATGATAATAGGCCTCGTCCATACCCTGCCCCTGTTTTTCCATACTGGCCAGCGCCTCATTGGCATTGGCTATCACAGAATAGGCCTTGGCCCAGATGTTTTCGATATCAGAGACTATCAGTGTATTCTCATAATTGAAATTCTCATATTCATACATTTCCATGCTGGCATTGTATGAAGCAGAGAACGAGTTAAACTGGTGGCCTAACAATTCAGTGGCATACCACGACAGCTCTTTGCCGTAGAGGGCATCGTCTGTCATGCCGATATAACAGCCGATTAATGACTGCTGGAATCCGGCAAGAGTACTGTAATGATCTTTTTCCCGGATTTCAGATCCCGAAGTGACATCAAACCAGTCGCTGCAGGAGGATAATGCTGCTACCGACGCTAATAGGATTAATATGTACTTTTTCATCTTTGTAGAATTTAGAGAGTGGCTGTTAATGAGAACGACATGTTTCTTGCGAAAGGATAATTCAAGCCTCGTTCTATCTTTATGGAAGAGAACGTTGCGACATCATTCAAATAGAACGACAAGCGCAGACGCTGCATGTTTAATTTCCTGTAAACGGAACCGGGGAACTCATAATACGCGCTGATGGAAGAGATCGACAGCTCGCGCCGGTCCTGCACAAAGCGCGTGGTAGCGCGCGTGGTTGTTTCGGAATTGAATTTCTTGTACGGTGTCACTTGTCCGGGAGTGGTCCAGCGGCCAATCAGCAGCCGGCGGTCCACATTGTAGGTAATATCCGCATTTTCCACCCGGCTGACGAGGGTTGAGTTATACATCTGACAGCCCGCGAGATAGCTGAAAGTAGCGCTTAGCCCGATACCTTTATATTCGGCTGTGAAACCGCCTGTTCCACGATACTTGGGATCAGAGTTTCCTGCGGGCACCATATCATTGGCCGAATAAGTATAAGTATAGGTGCCGTCTTTTTTAATGTACACTTCCAGTCCGGTCTGCGGGTCAATGCCGGCCGAGGGGACTGCCCATATCGTATTCATGGACATTCCGTCCTGATACATCAATACGGGCGCGGAGGTGTTATTGTCTTCCGCCTGCCTCATCATTTTCTCATTGTAGGCCCGCATGCTTTCTGACAGGCTGATTATCTTATTCCGGTTATAGACAAAAGTCCCGTATATGTTTACAAAGCCTTCTTTGCCCTGCCATACAGTATAATTGGCCTTGGCCTCAACGCCGGAATTGCGCACCAGTCCTAAATTGTCCTTTACCGTTGCGAATCCCGTAGAAGTGGGGATTGTCACATCGGTCAGCATATTCTTGGTATCTGCCGAGTAATAGTCGGCAGAAAGGGACAGTCCGGCAATTTTCATGTCGACTCCTATATTGTAGTCTTTCTTCTGTTCCCATTTTAGCTTAGAGTTAGGCATGGCAGCCAGATAAGCTCCCGTAAACCCTCCGTATACAACGCCTTTGTAATAATTATACGTGGCGATTGCCGCATTGGTATCGAAGTTCTGATTCCCGGTCAGCCCCACCGAGGCCCGGAGCTTTAACTGTTTAACCCATCCGGCCCCTTTCATGAAGGCTTCATTGTGCAGGTTCCATCCGATGCCAAAAGACCAGCTGTTGGCCCAGCGGTTGTCTGCGCCGTATAGGGAAGACGCGCTTTCGCGCACGGTCGCATCCGCCAAATAGCGGTTGTCATAATCATACGAGGCGGCTAACAGGAAACTGGCTTCCCGGTTGATTGTGGAATAGCCTACAGGGATGCTGTTTTCGGCATATTGCTTTGCGAATGAGATATCCGCATTCTGATTGTTCGGGAAGCCCTCAGCCGTGTGCTGGTATGCCGATGATTTCTCTTCAGAGATAAAGACGCCGGCATTTCCAAAGACTGTATGTCTGCCGAACTGACTGTTATAGTTTATATTCAAGTCACCTGAGACAGAACTGGACTTGCCGTTTTCCATGACGTACCTGCCACGCTTAAGTACATCCCTGACATTTGCGAAGATGGAATGCGAGGCGGGATAGAAATCGTCTACATCGTTCCGTTTTTCAGAGACTCCTATGCGTGTGGTCGCCTTCCAGTTCTTAACCGGCTGCCATTCCGCATAAAAATTGTTGGTGAACTGCAGGTAACTGGAAGTAAGACTGGTTCCGATAATGGAATTATACATGGGGTTGGCTACCCGGGTTAATGTGGATCCTATTTGTTCTACCCATTGAAGTATATTCCCGTTTTCGTCAGTTGCCTGCCAATATGGGTTCATTTTGGAATATTCGCTGAATTCCCCATAAGGCGACTCATTGCTTTTGTTAGATACGATAGACAGGATGTTTCTCAGCAACAGGTTGTTACGCCTGTATGACACGTTCACGTCACCGGATACGTTGCGGCGGTCTGATCCTTTCATAACACCTGTAATCTGATTATAGGTAAAGTCTATGACGGCACGCAAGTTCTGGGAATCGCCCAACTCTATATTCAGGTTATGCTTATGTCCTATACCGGTGTGAAGCGGCTTGGACAGCCAGTATGTGTCCAGTCCTTCCAATGCGAGTTTCCGCCGGGCATTATACAGCTGGTCCAGCTCGATCTGCCTGTCGGCGCTACTATTTGTATATACTCCGTCCAAACGCTCTGCTTCCAGCTTCTCAAGCGCGTCACAAAGGTCGTAACTGGTTAAATCCGGCATTTCCAAAGAAATGCTGCCATTATACGTAATACGCTGCTGGTTTCCGGCCAAACGCTTTGTCTCAATGACAATTACGCCATTGGCCGCCTTTGATCCATACAATGCCTTGGCAGAGGCGTCTTTTAAGATTGTGATATTCTCAATGCGGTTCATGTCCATATCCATCACCGTTTCGACACTCGTTTCAAAACCGTCAAGAATGAACAACGGCTGATTAGGCTGGTTCTGGTAGTTGCTGCGCAACGAGCTGCTTTCTGTAGCCGGGAAGCTGGAAGTTCCGCGCATCGACACGGTGGGAGTCGTATTCGGGTCGGATCCCATATCAAAATTGTCGGCGATATACAGCGTGGGGTCCAGATTCTTCAGGCTTTGGAACACGTTCTGATTTCCTACCCGCATCAAATCCTTGCTCGAAATTGTAGTGGCGGACCCGGTAAAACTTTCCGCCTTACGGGTGTAGATACCGGTAACAACCACCTCGTCCAGCTCTGCATTGCTTTTCATGATGATATCGTTTCTCACGTCATTCCGTCCGCTCTCTACCATCACATGCTGTACGTACATGCCCACACAGGAGAAAGAGAGAGTGCATGACGTATCAAACGGTATCTCAATGCTGTATTTGCCGTTATTGTCGGTTACGGCAAACCGCCCGAGCTCAATGACCGAGATGTTGACACCGGGCAAAGGGTATCCTTCCTCATCGGATATAATGCCGGTTGCGAAACGCCTGGCACTCTCCTGCCCTGCCTTGGAGATGGTAACAGTATCTGCTTCTATGCCATAGGTGAGTCCTGTACCGTTAAGGACTGTGTGCAGTACATTTTCCATAGCCTCGTCTTTCACATGGACAGTGATTGGGCTGAGTGCCTTTGTCTGCCCTTCATCGTAGACAAAGGTCAATCCTGTCTGCTGCCTTAAAGCGTCAAAAAACTCTTTGACAGTAGCAGACTCCAGATTTAAAGTCACTTTTTTGCCACTTCTCGGAATGGCAGACATCATGGTCGGTAACAGTACCAGAGCTATTACCAGAGAAAGCATTCTAATCCTTCCCCTACTTTTTGCCTTTCTCATTTTTCTTTCTTGTTTAATAATTACAGTTCCTTTATCAAAGTATCAATAAAAACAACAGACAGCCACCACCGGCTTTCAGATCAAGAACGCCGGCACTATCTGCCACTCACATACCGTAGAGTCCGGGCAAGCCCGCTTACCCCGCCGGCACGGATTGACGGATTTTTGCCATAAAGGTATGTATTATAACACATAGTAACATTCCCCCCCCCCCGAGATTTAACATGATTTAACTATACGCCGCGAATATTCCTTGCACGCGGCCGGCCAACCGCCATGACGGCGCCCCGTCTGCAGATACCATATAATCACCGCCCGCAAGCGGATGACAAGCCGCTGTTGCGTAGCCGGCTTTCAGACGCACGAAGCCGTACCCGTCTTTTTTCCCCCGATACGGTACCCGGCAGACAAAGCGCGGCATAAGAAACCAGGCGAACGACAGTCAGTGACGACAAAAAACGGCTAAGAAAAGACGAACGTCTTCAAGAACCTGTCAATCAGGCGGGATACCGGATATTTTATCAAATCCTCAATCCTTATACGCTCAAAACCCGCAAATGCGGCCGCATCCTCAGGAAGGACCAGCTCATAAAACGCCGCATACAAGACACGGTGTGACAAAACGTGCCTTACATTTTTATCCAAGCAGCGCGATGAGATGACCGGGGCTCTGCCCAGCCATGCATTCAGGCGGGACGAAGCCAGCAATTCATCCTCATTTAATTCCCGTTCCGTCTCAATCATAGGGAACTCATACAGATTATGCCAGATATCGCCGGCAGGACGCCGGTGAATATAGGTATATTCTCCCGCGCGGACATACATATAGTTAAAGAACCTGACAGAAACCCTTGCCTTACGGCTTTTTACCGGCAATAGGCCTGTCATGGAGTCTTTACAGGCCTTGCAAGTCGCCGCCAACGGACATGCCGTGCAGTCCGGCCTCTGCGGAGTACACTGCAACGCGCCAAAATCCATGAGAGCCTGATTGTATACCGAAGGATTTTCCCTGTCAAGCAAATCATTGGCCAGCCTTACAACGGCCTTTTTCCCTCTTGCCGTATCGACAGGGACTTCCAGGCCCTTCCAACGCGACAGCACCCGGCACACATTGCCGTCGACCACGGCATACGGAAGATTGTAGGCAATGGAACAAATGGCGGCGGCCGTATAATCGCCCACTCCCTTTAAGGCACGTATCTCCTCGTAAGTATCAGGAAACTTTCCTCCATTGGCCCGGATAACGCGGGCCGTCTCGTGCAGATTACGCGCGCGCGAATAATATCCCAATCCCTGCCATGCCTTCAGGACCTCGTCTTCAGAAGCACATGCCAAAGCCTCCACCGTAGGGAATGATCCGGCAAAGCGCATAAAATAATCATATCCCTGGGCCACCCTTGTCTGCTGAAGAATGATTTCTGAAATCCAGATCAAATAAGGGTCTGACACCCGCCGCCACGGCAGGTCGCGCTTATGCGCGTCATACCAGCTTTCAACAATACGGGCAAACTGTTCCACCAATATCCATATATAAATAACCAAGGCACAAAGGTAGACAAGAAACGGCAGCCGGAAAAAACGTTTTTTAGAAATTTGTTCAGAATATATTTTTACAAGAGAAAAAAAACTATATATTTGCAGACCAAAATATTAAAACAAGCATAATAACAATATAATAAAACTTATCAAAGATGACTAAAGCAGATATTGTAAACGAAATTGCCAAAAAGACCGGCATTGACAAAGCGACTGTACTGACTACAGTAGAAGCATTCATGGAGTCTGTAAAAGAGTCTCTATCAGACGAAGAAAACGTATATCTTCGCGGGTTTGGCAGCTTTATTGTAAAGAAAAGGGCACAAAAGACCGCCCGTAATATTTCAAAAAACACTACCATCATCATCCCCGAGCATAATATCCCGGCGTTTAAACCGGCCAAAACATTCACACTTCAGGTAAAAAAATAAAACAGGGTAATTAATCTTTTAAATTTTTTGAAGCCATGCCAAGCGGAAAGAAAAAAAAAAGACATAAAATGTCTACTCATAAACGTAAAAAAAGACTGAGAAAGAACAGACATAAAAACAAATAGATTTTAGTCTGTTGCCAACAGAATGAGGAACAAACTTGTAAAGCATGTGTTTTCAGGTTTGTTCTTTGTTTAAAATGAGAGGTTACTAAAAATTAACATAATGACAAGCGAATTAGTAGTTGACGTACAAGCAAAAGAGATTTCTATTGCCCTCCTTGAAGACAAGAACCTTGTGGAATTCCAAAGGGAAGCACGCAGTCTTTCATTCTCCGTGGGCAATATTTATCTGGCCCGTGTGAAAAAAATCATGCCGGGACTGAATGCGTGCTTCGTAGATGTCGGTTATGAACGCGATGCATTTTTACATTTTCTTGATCTCGGACCTCAGATTCATTCTTACCGAAAATACTTAAAACAGGTTTTAAGCGACCGGAAAAAACCTTATCCCGTCTCAAAAGCAGCCACACAACCCGACACAGACAAAGACGGAAGCATATCAAACATACTCCAGATAGGACAGGAACTAATGGTACAAATCGTAAAAGAACCGATATCGACCAAAGGCCCCCGTCTGACATGTGAGCTGTCATTTGCCGGGAGATATCTGGTACTGATACCTTTCAATGACAAGGTTTCTGTCTCACAAAAAATCAAATCGGGCGAAGAGCGTGCCCGCCTTAAGCAACTGTTACAAAGCATCAAGCCCAAAAATTTCGGGGTGATTGTGCGCACGGTAGCCGAAAACAAAAGAGTTGCAGAACTCGATGCAGAGCTTAAAATCTTATTAAAGCATTGGGAAGAAAGCGTTGCAAAGGTGCAAAAGTCAAACAAACTACCCCAGCTGGTTTATGAGGAGACCAGTCGGACCGTCACACTTCTGCGTGACTTGTTCAGCCCTTCGTTTACAAGCATTCATGTCAATGACGAAAATGTATTCCACGAAATCAAAGATTACGTGTCGCTCATTGCACCAGAACAGGCCGATATCGTAAAATTTTATAAAGGACAGCTTCCAATATTTGACAATTTTGCCATTACCAGACAAATCAAGTCGTCATTCGGGAAAACCGTTTCCTATAAAAACGGGGCATATCTTATCATAGAACATACAGAGGCCCTGCATGTTGTCGATGTAAACAGCGGGAACCGATCAAAAGCAAACAATGGCCAGGAAGCCAATGCAATGGATGTGAATCTCGGTGCCGCGGACGAATTGGCAAGACAACTCAGACTACGTGACATGGGAGGAATCATTGTAGTAGACTTCATTGACATGGACTTGGCCGAAAACAGACAAAAGCTGTATGAACGCGTGTGCCAGAACATGCAAAAAGACAGGGCAAAGCATAACATATTACCCCTCAGCAAATTCGGATTAATGCAAATAACCCGCCAAAGGATACGCCCCGCAATGGATGTAAATACAGAAGAGACCTGCCCTACATGTTTCGGCAAGGGAACTATCAAGCCCTCCATTCTGTTTACCGACATGCTCGAAAACAAAATAGACTATCTGGTAAACAAACTGAATGTGAAAAAATTCAAGCTGCACATACACCCCTATGTAGCAGCCTATGTAAATCAGGGGTTTGTCTCTCTGAAACGACAATGGCAATTAAAATACGGGCTGGGAATAAAAATCATTCCCAACCAAGAGCTGGCTCTTCTCCAATATAAATTCTACGATGCCAAAGAAGAGATCGACATGAAAGAGGAAATCGAGATCAAATGAAAAATACCGGAAAGGACAGGGAAGGCTTCCGTAAAAAGCCTTCCCTGTCTTTTCCGGGCATAACGGCTATTTTAGTCCAGATGAAAAACTTCCTCCATTGAAGCCCACCACTCGCCTTCCTTACGGGTCTCAAGAGGCTGCTGGCACGGATTACAGAATGTCCACCAGCGCCGAGTCTCAGGATCTGCCGCCATCTTCGCCATATCAGCCTCATAATCAGAACCTGTATACTCATAATAGCTGAACAGATAGCCATCTTTGTGGTAAATACTGTAATTCCGCAAATTGCATTCCTTAATCATTCTTGCCACAGAGGGCCATACGGCGGCATGCAAACGTCTGTACTCCTCCAGCATTCCCGGCACAACCTTAATAACACTTCCATAACGTTTCATAGTCTTTATGTTTTTATAGTCAGCGTAACCGCAAATAATCTCCGACACAAGGCGAATAATCCTCGTCTTTTTTATTAAGCCTGTAAAGATTCCTCAACCGGATACCATACATCTGCGCTATAGAATACATGGATTCCCCCTCTTTTACCCGATGAATAATATAAGGCTTCTGTGCACGCTTACGCTTTTTCTCCAAATATACGATATCGCTGTCCTTAAACCGGTATCCTTTATACAAGTCATTATAAATACGTAACTTACGCTTAGATATCCCGAACTCGTTTGATATTGACTCAAATGTATCGCCTGCGCGTGCGACAATATAAAGCAAGTTGTTGGCCTTATAGGGCTGATGCACAAACCGGACGGGCCTGTCATAGCGCTTACGGCCCTTTCTGGTATCCAGCCTATCCAGTTCATAAAGCTCGATGATGGAAACCAACTGATCGGCATATCGAGGATTGGTGGCATAACCGGCCTTCTTCAAGCCACGCGCCCATCCCTTATAATCGGTCGGACTCAATTTAAACAAAAACGAATAACGGCCACGCGTAGTAAGGAAGCGTGAATGATCTTCATACGATTCACGCGCATTCTTATAAGCCCTGAAACATTCACCACGATGATCATCGTCATGATAAATAGTACGCCCGGTCCAATTCTCCCCGCACTTAATGCCGAAATGATTGTTGGATTTTCTTGTCAGCTCACTGCGCCCGGCCCCGCTTTCCAGCAATCCCTGAGCCATAGTGACGCTGGCGGGAATGCGATAGCGGTTCATTTGCTCAACAGCCATTCCCTTATACTTACGAATGTAGTCCTCGTACAATTTATTCCGCGTCTGTGAAAAAGAAAAAGTAAAAGATATCAAACAGAAAAGGGTTATGGCAAATTTACGGGTATGCATAATTCTTCTTGAACATTTCAAAAACGTGACATGCAAAGATAATGTATTTAAAGACATACGGTGTCATGAAGCAAGAATCTTTTTTTAAGCATGACACACAAGCGGTGATATAATTTTTTAGTATCTTTGGATAAAGACAGGATATGCCTCAGCATTGTCAGGATCGGAAACCCCCTGTCTGCCAATGCGCCAGGCCTTCGCCCTTTTTTGTGAACAATCAACAGCAACCAAAAGAACCGTTTATGAAAGAACTCACATTAAATACCACTGTCAAGGTATATTCTCCCGAAGAACTTGACGCAGAAACACTCCGTCTTATCACTGAAGCCAGGCAGGCAGCCGTTGCAAGCTACGCCCCATACTCAAATTTCCATGTAGGAGCGGCAGTTATGCTTAATGACAATACGATAATAAAAGGGAACAATCAAGAGAATGCCGCCTACCCTTCAGGACTCTGTGCCGAACGCACTGCATTGTTTTATGCTCATGCGCTCTATCCCCGGATACCCGTCAGCAAAATAGCCATAGCCGCATGCCAGAACGAAAAATTCACGCGACTGCCGGTAACGCCATGCGGTGCTTGCAGGCAGGTAATGGCCGAGTATACGGGGATGAGCGATACTGCCATGCAAGTCATTCTTTACGGCACAGAAAGCATATATATCATTGATGACGCACGAGAGCTGCTTCCTCTCACATTCAAACTATAGACTCTGCTGATTCGCTATGGCCAGGCCGCTCAATCTTCCGTCATTTTCCTTTTCAGGAACTGCCCCGTATACGAGGCGGCGCATGCAGCCACT
>CAYUIJ010000009.1:24791-42827 GCA_964444735.1 uncultured Bacteroides sp.
CCGGAGTTCCGGCCACTACCACGCCACCGCCTCCGTTCCCTCCTTCCGGCCCCATGTCTATTACATAATCGGCGCATTTGACAACGTCCATGTTATGCTCTATGATTACTACCGTATGCCCTCTGCCGATAAGCGCGTCAAAAGCTTCAAGCAGCTTTTTGATGTCGTGAAAGTGCAAGCCTGTTGTGGGCTCGTCAAACACAAAGATTGTAGGGGCCGTTTTTTCCTGACTCAGATAATAAGCCAGTTTGACGCGCTGGTTCTCACCTCCGGACAAGGTGGAAGACGACTGCCCCAGCTTTATGTATCCCAGCCCCACGCTTTGTAGCGGAAGCAGCTTCTTTGCAATCTTTGTCTGCCTGTTTTCTGTAAAGAACTCTATGGCCTGCTTTACGGTCATTTCCAGGATATCACAGATATTCAGATCCTTGTATTTTATCTCCAGCACTTCATTCTTGAAACGTTTTCCATGACACGATTCACACTCCAGCACAAGGTCGGCCATGAACTGCATTTCCACGGTTATGGTACCTTCTCCCTTGCACTCTTCACATCGCCCTCCTTCCGTATTGAAAGAGAAGTATCCCGAAGTGTAACCCATTTGTCTGGCCAGAGGCTGTCCGGCATACAGTCTGCGTATCTCATCGTAGGCCTTGATATAAGTCACCGGATTGCTTCGTGATGATTTCCCGATTGGATTCTGGTCAACAAACTCAATGTTGCTTACGGCTTTGACATCGCCTTCCAGTGAGATATATTCTCCCGGACGTTCGCCGCTTTCACCGTATTCACGTCTGAGCGCGCGGTAGAAGATGTCACGCACGAGTGTTGACTTGCCCGAACCGCTCACTCCGGTAACAACCGTCATTACGTTGAGCGGAAATCTTACATTCACTCCACGCAGGTTATTTTCGCGTGCGCCTTTTATTTCTATATAATTGTTCCATGAGCGGTGACTGTGTGGCAGAGGGATTTTCTCCTCTCCCAGGAGATAGCGTACCGTATAGCTGCCGCTCCCCTTCTTCAGGTCTTTCATGTCGCCTTCATATACAATTTCCCCTCCCTGTCGCCCGGCTTCGGGGCCGATGTCAATGATGTAGTCGGCAGCCCGTATGATTTCCTCGTCATGCTCCACCACCACCACTGTATTTCCCAGTTGCCGCAACTGGCGCAACACCTTTATCAGCCGGCCTGTATCCCGGCTGTGAAGCCCGATACTCGGTTCATCAAGAATATACAGCGATCCTACCAGATTGTTCCCCAATGAGGTTGCCAGGCTGATACGCTGGCTTTCACCTCCCGAGAGCGTGTTGCTCAGCCGGTTCAGTGTAAGATATCCCAGCCCCACATCAAGCAGAAACTGAAGCCGGTTGTTTATTTCGGTCAGGATACGTCTGGCAATCAGCATGTCGTGCTCATTGAGCCGCAGAAGATCAAAGAAATTCTTCAAATCATCAACGGGCAGGTCAACAAGCTGTGAGATGGATCGTCCGCCAACCTTTACATAGCCCGCTTCTTTTTTCAGACGGGTTCCATGACATAGCGGGCATGTTGTCTTGCCTCTGTAGCGTGCCAGCATTACCCTGTATTGTATTTTTTTATACTGATTTTCCTCAAGCATTTTGAAGAATGAGTCAATGCAGGCTTTTTCTCTTGGACCGTGCCACAGATAGTCTTTCTGTTCCTGTGTGAGTCCGTAATAAGGCGTAAATATCGGGAATCCTGTCTTTGCGGCTTCGTGTATGAATACGTCAAGCCATGTGCCCATCTTTTCTCCCCTCCAGCATACCACGGCTCCATCGTACACGCTGAGCGCACGATTCGGTATCACCAGACTTTCGTCTATACCTGTCACCTTGCCGAATCCTTCACATTCGGGACAGGCTCCCAATGGAGAATTAAACGAGAACATCTGGTCATTCGGCTCCTCAAAAGTGATTCCGTCAGCTTCAAATCTTTTAGAGAATGTGTGCATGGCCCGCGAAGGATAGAAACGCAGAATGCATGTGCCGTCACCTTCGTAGAAAGCCGTTTCGGCCGAATCAACCAGCCGGCTTATACTGTCTTTGCTGTCATCGCATGCCATACGGTCTATAAGAAGATTCACCGTATCTCCGTCTTTCGGCTCATACTCTTCTATCCGCACGATTTCTCCGTTTACTTCCATGCGGGTGAATCCTTGCTTAAGGTCAATGCCGATCTGTTCTTTCATACTGTGCCCGTTGTGCAGACGCACAGGGGCAAGTATGACATAACGCGTACCTTTCGGGTAGGAGAGCATGCAGTTTACAATGTCTTCTACGGTATGCTTCTTCACGGGCTGCCCGCTTACGGGCGAATAAGTTTTTCCTATCCGTGCATACAGCAGGCGCAGGTATTCATAAATCTCGGTCAAGGTGCCTACAGTAGAGCGCGGGTTACGGCCGCTTACTTTCTGTTCTATGGCAATGGCCGGCGGAATGCCTTTTATGAAATCGCACTCGGGCTTTCTCATGCGTCCCAAAAACTGCCGGGCATACGATGAAAGACTTTCCACATAGCGGCGCTGCCCCTCCGCATAAAGCGTATCGAATGCCAGTGACGATTTCCCGGATCCGGACAGTCCGGTAATTACGATTAGTTTATTGCGGGGTATGTTCACATTTATATTTTTCAGGTTGTTCACCCGGGTGCCTTTTATTTCAATATATTTGCTTTCTGCCATAAAGCCTGTTTTGTTAAAGCACAAAAAAACGTGGCCACAAAGATACTTCATTTATGGCTATTACCTTAGCTTTCTTCGTTATTTTTTCCCTTAAACAGGCTGAAACGGTAGTTAAATGAAAATAAGAAATAACTGTTCACGCTTTCAGAGTGTGACTGCGAGTTTGCGTATTCATTCACATAAGAGTAAAAGTTCGAGGTGCGTTTCAGTATATCATAAATCTCAAACTTGACGCCTGCCTGTTTCTTTTTCAGGAAGCTGTAAGATGCGAAAGCGTTCCATTGCAGTTCAGAATGATTCATTTCACCCGAGAGGAAGCCACGTCTTATGACACACTGAAAACTGGATCTTAGCCTGATGCCGTAAGGGAGGTAAAAACTGGTTTCTCCCACAAAGCGGAATGTCTTGTTGAAATCTTTGGACGATTGCTGAAGCTTGTTCCGGTTATAATTTAGATCGGCCTCTCCAGACAGGATGAATTCTCCCCATTCCGGATTATAGATACCTTTTATATATTGGCTGAAATTATGACTTTGCGTGGTGTTTTTCCGATCGTTGTTTCCAATGGTCATATAGCTTACATAGTTGTTATATCTATAGCTTGTATTTGTTTCAATGGAAAAGTGTTCCCAGTCTTTACTGATTCCTCCGTTCAGGTCTGAGTTCCAGTTTCCGTTGATGTTGTCAGGAGTGCTGGTGCGTACTCCGCTCACCGGGTCATAGGCGCTTCGCCGGGTTATGCTGTTGAATGTCTGTTGGAAAACCACGTTTACCCATGCCGTTCCTTTTCGCAGACCGGCCTTTATGTTGTGTGAGTATGACGGTTTCAGATTGGGATTTCCCTTGCTTATATACAACGGGTCATTGTTGTTGGTAAGCGGGAGCAGTTCCCCGGCACTTGGCTGACTGGTATATCCGTTGTAATGCATTTCTATTGAAGTGTTGTCTTTATGATAGAACATGTCAATGCCGGGATTGAAGTTTGCGTAGTGCAAAGTCGTATCGGTTACCGTATTTTCACGCAACATGGAAATATGCTGTGATTGCGGTATAAAAGACAGTCCTGCTATGATATTCAGCTCATTGACGGTTATGTGCGCTCTTATGCCTATGTTATGCCGCTCTTCCCTTGACTTGTTATTGTTGCTCAGACTGTCTATTTTTCCTTTCTCGTAACCTTCGGGCAGAAAACCAACAGGCTGGTCCGTTTGCCCGATGTTAAACAAATCTTCTTTTGAGTCATGGCTGCTGGTTCCATATTGATAAGACAGGTCAAGGCTAAGGTTTTCGGTGACAGGCTCGTTATACGATGCGCCTATTGTGATATCCCGTCTCCTGTCGGGCGACAGGGTGTAGCGGTTCTGGAAAAGCAGTGAGTCTCCCAATTGGTAGTAGCGTGTATAAGATTGCCGGAAGTTTTTCGAAATGCTGTTGTTTTTCGATGCATTGATATCGAAACTCAGGTGGCGTTTTTCCCTTTCGAATTTTTTTATGACAGATATCGAACCGGAAATGTTTTCGGTATTACCTTTTAACGAGCTGTTCTGAACGGTACGATTTATACGCTCTCCAATGGGAACGGCATCTTCTTCGTCTAACGGATTGCCGGTATGGTCATACGGATTTTTATTGAACGAAGCGCTTTGGTTGCCATTCATGCCGCTATGATCATATTTCCCATAATTGAAAGTACCGTTTATGCCCAGTTTTTCAGTAATGTCTCCTGAAAGCATGAAAAACCCTCTGATATATTTGCTTCGTGAGGAGCTCTTTGCTGATTGATCTGAATAAGTGTTTCCAGACGGTAAATAGTTTTCGGCCGCTGTATAGTTCCGGTATTCCATACCGTTGTCATCATAATCAACATTGCCGTTGGTTCTTATTCTCTTTATGCTTTTTTCCAAGGCTTATTCCAGTTCCCTTCTTGAGCTGCCATGCCGGATTTACTCCGCCAACGAACGAAGTCCCTCCTCCAATTGATGAAGACGATCCAACCACCAAATCGGAATTTAAGTCATTGGGTGTGTTTCGCTGATTAGCCAGAAAGGAAAACTGTCCGTCACTTTTCAAGTAATTCAGCATACCGTTTACTTCATACAGATTCTGGTCACCCGCTCCGGCACTGATATTGGCCAGCAGTGTGTTGCTTATTTCTCTTTTTGTTTTCAGATCCATTACGGTAGTGCGTGTTCCATCATCTACTCCCGTTATCTCGCTTTTCTCTGATTTCTTGTCATAGATACGCACTTCTTTCAGCAGATTTACAGGCATGTTCTGCAAGGCAATCCGTATGTCGTTCGAGAAGAACTTCTCACCGTTGAGCAGTATTTCCGATACGTTCTTCCCCTGATAAGTCATTTTCCCTTCCGATATCCTCAGTCCGGGCATTTTTCTTACCAGCTCCAGAAGTATGGCATTTTCCGGCACTTTGAAAGCACCGGCATTGAATATGACGGTATCTCCCAGAATCCGCATTTTTTTCAGGCGTGCCACAATAACGGCCTCTTCCATTGTAACGGGTTTTTCTGTCAGGGTAACCGTTCCTGTCTTTATGATGTTGGCACGGTTCAGTTTCTGTCTGTATGTGTCTGTACCCAGATAAGAAACCTGGAGCTCGTATTGTTTTTCCATATCAAGATAAGAGTAGAGCACAAATCTTCCTGTCGAGTCGGTCACAGTCTGAAAACGGGTATAGGCAGAGTCGGTCAGACAGAAAACACGCACTCCGGCATTTTGTAACGGGGTGACATTTTGCGTTCCGCTTTTTTCCAGCTGCACGATTCCTTCAATGGTTGTTTCCTTTTCTTTGAAATAATGCATCACGAATTGCGCCATGCCTATGTGTATGGTTGCAAATAAAAAAAGCATCACAAAAACAATCTTTTTCCTCATTCACTGATATGTAGCTGTGTTATTTTGCAAAGATAGAGGAATCTGTGCATGGATAATGTTTCTTTATAGTTAACAGTTGTATTTTTTCCAAGTGAAAACATGCCTGAAAATCATAAGTTTATGAATTGTCAGTTAAAAATGATTTATGGCCTTCTTTTTTTATTTTTATAGCTTATTCTTCTCGACAAGATATTTCCAGTATCGTACAGGCATGTCTTTTTTCTGTTTTTTCGGATTGACGCGTTCTTTTATGCAGATAGCCTTGAAGTAGGCGCGCCATAAATCCTGAAACAGTTTTTCGTCTCCGGCCATAAGCTGTTCGCTCAGCTTTCCGGAAACAAAATGGGGGGATCTTTCGTCAAAGGTTACCTGTATAACGTCTTTCCGGTCGTAATAATACCCGTAGTGTCTTTTTTTGTCATATATTACGAAAGGCTGGCTGGCAAAGCGGTCCTTAAAGTGTGCTATGGCCAGCGGCAATACATTGTATTGCGGCTCTATCATGCCGAAATAGGTTCCATCGGCAGCTTTCTGAAAACGGACAAACTGCATCATGCGCAAGTGCTCATACCGTACCTTGCGGAAAGTATCCGTCACAAACAGGATGTCCTCATCGGCAAAATTGCGTTCAAGGCTTACGGAACTGTCTATGTTTTTGCAGATATATCTGAACAGATGCATGTCCAGCTCCGGAAGCTCCGACAGATAGCTTACGGTGAGGCATGAGAGCGCTCCTTTCGAAAGTTTTTTTTCAAGTGCTTTCCATACCCGTCCTGCCTTTTCCTCATCAGTTATCACCCCGTGTATTTCATCATAGAACAAAGGAAGCGGTTCATTGGGGCTTTGGATAATCTGCGGGAACGAGCTACGTGCATAAGCGTCAAAGACAGCGGTGAGCATGCCGTCAAACGTACGGTTGTATTGGAAAATGATCATGGGCATGGCGGCTTGTCATTCGTTTGAAAACGGTAACAAAAGCTGTTGCCCGTCTCTTTTCTTTTTGGGCGAGGCGGCCAGCATCCGTCTTACGTTCTCAGGACGCAGTTCCTGGATGGTAGGCAATGCCGGTTCACCACAGGTTATGAAAAATCTGGCTTTCTTCAGGACAACTCCCATTTTTTTCAGATGATAATCGGTAACCTTTCCGAAACATCGTGAGTTGACTATCAGTGTAGCCGATTTCACTCCGATGCCGGGAACGCGGAGAATGAGCTCATAAGAAGCCTTGTTGATGTCTACCGGAAACATTTCCGGATGCCGCAAGGCCCATGCCAGCTTAGGATCGATTTCCAGATCCAGATCCGGATTCATTTCGTCTACAATCTCGTCTACCCTGAACCGGTAAAAGCGCAAGAGCCAGTCGGCCTGATAAAGCCGGTTTTCACGTACCAATGGCGGCTGTTTCAGCATAGGAAGCCGTTTGTCGTAAGTATTCACATGGATGTATCCCGAATAATATACCCTTCGCATGGCATGCCGTGCATAGAGAACCGAAGATAACCGAAGAATGTCACGGTCATGGTCGGGAGTGGCCCCTACAATCATCTGCGTGCTCTGTCCGGCTGGCACGAAGCGGGGTGCGTGCATGAACCGTCTGCGCTCTTCTATCGACTCAAGCACCTGCTGCCGTATGTACGACATCGGTTCGTAAACACTCTTGAAGTCTTTTTCGGGAGCAAGCAGTTTTAGCGAGCGTTCATTGGGTATTTCTATGTTGACACTCATACGGTCGGCATATTTCCCGGCTTCATTCACAAGTTCCCGGCTCGCTCCGGGAATACTTTTCAGGTGTATGTATCCGTTAAAGCGGTGTATTGTGCGCAGGTCTTTTATAATCCGTACCATGCGTTCCATCGTATAGTCCGGATTGCGTACCACTCCTGAGCTGAGAAACAGTCCTTCAATATAATTCCGCCTGTAAAACTCCATAGTGAGTCTCACCAGCTCCCTTACCGAGAAAGTTGCCCGCGGAATATCGTTGCTCCGCCGGTTTATGCAGTAGGCACAGTCATACATGCATACGTTGGTGAGCATGGTTTTCAGCAGTGAGATACATCGTCCGTCATCAGCAAAGCTGTGGCATATTCCTATTCCGCCTACCGTATTGCCCAGTCCTCTTTCCCGGTTGGATCGTACCGTTCCGCTTGATGAGCATGATACATCATATTTCGCTGATTCTGTAAGAATCTGTAGTTTTTTCAGGGTTTCTCCGGTCATATTTCTGGCTGCAGGTACGGCTTCCCTGCCTTATCTGATTTCCTGTTAAAGCTTTATCTTTTTCTTTACAGCTTTTGATTCATTCTGCAAATGGTCAAGGGCTGTAATCACATAGTAATAAACCGTTTCTCCGTCTTCATACGGGAGCTTGTAGAATGAGTCTCTGGTGATGCATACTATTTTTGAAGCATCTTCAGTATTCCGCTTTTCACCTTTCTTAAACCGGTAGACTACATATTCTATGGCCATGTCCATCTCAGTCTTTGCTTTAGGCGCGGTCCAGAAGAGAACATGCCCGTCAGGCATCCATATGTCTTTTGCCTTTCTCACTTTGCCCGGCGCTTTCTTGTCAATGAAAGGATATAAGGGCTGCAGGGCCGGATAGCGGTGATAATAGCGTGTCAGGGCAGTACGGTAGTTGCCTGGGTTGTCCGCCACAACGGAGGCATACCACTGGCAGCTCCCTTCAATGGCCGGATAAGATCGTTGCAGCTGCATCTTTCTGGCCTGCTGGTGAATATTAGGATTCTGTAAATCGGCATTTTTTACAGTACGCATCACGTCTTGTCCTATAAACAGCAAGCGGTTGCCGGCATGAGCGGCCCACCATTTTACCAGCTCCTGATAATCGGCTGCCGGATGGCCTATTTCCCAATATATTTGCGGTATATTGTAATCCACCCATCCTTTGTTTACCCAAAGCAGGATATCGGCATACAAATCATCGTAGTCCTGTAGTCCGCTGGTCCGGCTTCCGTCCGGGTCATTTTCCCTGTTGCGGTAGATGCCGAAAGGAGAGATACCGAATTTTACCCACGGCTTGGCGGCGCGTATGGTCTCGTGCATTTCCTTTATCAGCTGGCTCACATTATCGCGTCGCCAGTCTTCCCGGCTGGTATAGCCCCTTCCATATTGAGCAAAACTCACATCATCACGGATAGCCTTTCCCTGAGCGGGATAGGGATAAAAATAGTCATCTATATGGATGGCATCCACATCATAGCGCTCAAGGATATCTTTTACTATCTGGCATATATATGCGCGGTTTTCGGGATATCCAGGATCAAAATACAGTTGTCCGTCATATTCTATGAAACGGTCTGGATATAGTCTGACAGGATGATTGCCTGCAATGCCGGCGGTTCCTTTTGTTTTTGCCCGATAAGGATTTATCCATGCATGCAGTTCCATATTGCGTTTATGGCATTCATTGATCATGAATTGCAAGGGGTCCCAGTAAGGACTGGGAGCCTTACCCTGAACACCGGTAAGAAAGCGGCTCCATGGCTCATATTTGGAAGCATACAGAGCATCGGCCTCCGGCCGGATCTGGAATATGATGGCATTGATTCCGGCCTCTTGCAGTATATTCAACTGGCTTATCAGTGTTTCCTGCATCCTTTGGGCAGACATCCCCTGGAATTGTCCGTTTACGGCCTGTATCCATGCTCCGCGGAATTCGCGTTTGGGATATTCCTGTGCATGAAGCATAAGGATTGCGCATGCGGATAATAAAAGGGTGAGTAATGGTTTTATTTTCATAATCATTCCTGTCGTTTGCAATTTAACGGATGCAAATATAGTGAAAGACGGGCGCAGAGACAAACGAAAAGCGCAATTTTCATGCCTGCCTTTTCCGATCCGCTTTCTACAAAGAATACACGATGCCTCCGACAGTTCCGCAAATAATGATAAGTGCAACAGGATTCATCTTGTAGCGGTAAGTGGCAATAAAGGTTGCGGTGAACAGCAAAATGCTTATAATAAACTGCATGGACGATTCATCGGGCGTACCGAAGTTTTCTGGTTTTATGAGCAGAAGAACCGATGCCGTCAGCAATCCTGCAACGGCAGGACGTAATCCTCTGAAAACAGCCTCTACGGCAGGATGTTTCCGATATTTCAGGAAATATTTGCTTATCAGCAGCATCAGGATGAAAGAAGGAAGACACACGGCAAAGGTGGCAATGATACTTCCTATCACTCCGATGCCGGGTGAATATCCCGCGGCAACTATGGATGAATATCCCACATACGTTGCAGAGTTTATTCCGATAGGACCTGGAGTCATCTGGCTTAACGCCACGATATCGGCAAATTCGGAACCGTTTATCCATCCATAACGGGTTACCACTTCACCCTGTATCATGGAAAGCATGGCATATCCGCCACCAAACCCGAACAGTCCGATTTTGAAGAAAGTATAGAATAATTGCAGAAATATCATAGCTGTTATTGCTTTTTAGATTGAATGCGCTGTGTGTAACGCCCCCATGCGTATCCGCCAATACCGGCAAGTATGATAATGCATATGGGTGAAAATCCCAAAATCCAGATAAGCAGGGCACCGAGAATCGGGATCCATATATTGTGGCGGTTTATTTTGCTCGATTTGGCTACGGTAAATGCAGCAGCAGCGATGAGAGCCACTACAGCCGGACGTATCCCTTTAAAGATATTCTCAACAATGGCAATCTCTTTGAAACTGTGGAAGAACATGGCTATCAGGAGCATAATGAGAAATGAAGGCATGATGGCACCCAGTGCACAGGCATAGCTTCCGTAGCTTCCTTTCAGCTTGTATCCGATAAATATGGCAATGTTGACCGCGAAAATTCCCGGAGATGATTGTGCCGCAGCCATGAGGTCGGCAAAATCTTCCTGACTGATCCATTTTCTTTTTCTGATCAGCTCGTCTTCAATCAGTGGAATCATGGCATATCCTCCACCTATGGCAAACAGGCCCATTCTGAAAAAAAGCAGAAATATGTGCATATAGAAATTCATAAATATGTTCTGTTCGTCTGAATAATTTTCAAGCTCGACCGTCTGAATATGGCGATTCAGGAGCCAAGCTTGAAAAACGGTTTATACTGTGTGCCTTTAAGCTTTATGTTCTTCAACCCATTCGCGGGCATTGACAAACGCTTCAAACCACGGAGTAATCTGGTCTTCATGCTTCCTTTCTGCCGGGTAGTAAGCGTTCTGCCAGGGGTAGAACGCGCGTTCAAGGTGCGGCATGATTGCCACATGACGGCCATCGGCACTGGCGATACCGGCAACAGAGTAATCTGATCCGTTCGGGTTCCCCGGATATTCGTCATAGCTGTATTTGGCAATCACATTATATTTATCCTCTTCATACGGCAAAGAGAACTTGCCTTCTCCGTGAGCTACCCAGATACCCAGTCTGCATCCGCTCAGCGAGCCGAACATTACACTGCGGTTCATCGGAATGGTCAGACTCACAAAAGCCGATTCAAATTTGTGTGAATCGTTGTGAAGCATCTTTCCTTGTCTGGAAAATTCCGGACAGATAAGGCTGAGTTCCATCATTAACTGACAACCGTTGCAGACACCCAGTGACAATGTGTTTTTGCGTGCATAAAACTTGTCGAGTGTTTCTTTAGCTTTCGGATTGAACAGGAATGCGCCGGCCCATCCTTTGGCAGAGCCCAGTACATCGGAATTGGAGAATCCTCCGCAGAATACAATCATACTGATATCTTCCAGCGTTTCGCGGCCGCTGATCAGGTCGGTCATTGTAACATCTTTTACGTCAAATCCCGCCAGATACAGCACGTAAGCCATTTCACGCTCACCGTTGGTTCCCTTTTCGCGGATGATGGCAGCATGGATACCGCTTGGTGTACGACGGTTTGGATCAATGCTGTATTGTGAGAATTTACCCGTAAAGTTTTTATTGAATACCATTTTCAGCGGCTGTTTCTTATAGTTTTCGAAACGTATTCTGGCACATCCGTCCATACTTTGCTTACAATCAAGCAGATAAGACGAATAATACCACACATCACGCAGATAATCTATGTCGAACCGGTATGTTGCTCCATCATGTTCTATAAGGATGTGGCGTTTATCAGTAGGAGTGCCTGTTCTTATGTATTCCACACCGGCATCTTCAAGTATTTTCCTGACTTCTTCCTTGTTTCTGTTCTTTACTTGGATCACCACACCCGGATTCTCAGCAAACAATATTTTCACGATATCTTTTTCCTTAACCTTGTCAAGGCTGATTGACAAACCGCCTTCGGTATTGGCAAAACACATCTCAAGCAGCGTAGTAATCAGGCCGCCGGCAGAAATATCGTGTCCGGCAAGAATTAGTCCTTTGTTCACAAGTTCCTGAACGGCCAAGAATGCATTGCGAAAATATTCCGGATTTTTTACGGACGGCACATCATCGCCTACCTTGTGTAATGACTGCGCAAAGGCAGAACCTCCCAAAGCAAGTCTGTCAAAGCTAAAGTCAATGTGATAAAGCGTAGTATCCGGATTGTTTACCAATACCGGTGATACCACCTTTTTGATATCAGAAACTTCGCCTCCGGCCGAAACAATGACTGTTCCCGGGCTGATGACTTTTTCTCCGCCGGGATATTTCTGGGTCATTGACAAAGAGTCTTTACCTGTCGGTACATTGATCTTCAGTGCACAGCAGAAATCAGACAACGCCTTGACTGCGGTATATAAACGGGCATCCTCGCCTTCCTGTGAGCGACAGGGCCACATCCAGTTGGCCGAAAGTGATATGCTGTCCATACCATCGGCAAACGGAGCCCATACAATGTTGGTCAGTGCTTCAGACACAGCCAGCACAGAACCTGCGGCCGGGTCGGCAAGCGCAGCCTGAGGCGCATGACCTATAGAGGTGGCGATACCTTTTTCGCCTTTGTAGTCAAGGGCTACCACGCCACAGTCGCTCAATGGAAGCTGGATTTCGCCCTGGCATTGCTGACGGGCCACTTTCCCTGTTACAGAACGGTCTGCCTTGTTAGTCAGCCAGTCTTTACAAGCTACTGCCTCCAATTGCAGAACTTGTGATACATATTCGTTTAATCTGGCAGAATTATAGGTTACGTTTTCATAACGGCGTTCTACGGTCTTGTCTACCATATATGTTTTTGGAGAAGAACCGAACATCTGGTCTACTGCCAGGTCAAACGGACGTACGCCGTCAGCCTGCTCAAATGCGAAACGGTGGTCACCGGTTGTTTCACCCACAACATACATAGGAGCACGTTCACGATCGGCAATCTTCCTCACATGCTCGATTGCTTTTTCGTCAATCAGCAATCCCATACGCTCCTGACTTTCATTGGCAATGATTTCTTTGGCAGAAAGAGTCTTGTCTCCAACCGGAAGTTTTGCCATGTCAATATGTCCTCCACATTCTTCAACAAGTTCAGACAGACAGTTCACATGTCCGGCAGAACCGTGGTCGTGGATAGATACAATCGGGTTGTCGTCTTCTTCACACAATGCGCGTACCACGTTATTGGCACGTTTCTGCATTTCGGCATTGGCGCGTTGTACGGCATTCAGTTCGATACCTGAAGAATAGCGTCCGACATCAACAGACGATACAGAGCCTCCTCCCAGTCCGATACGGTAGTTGTCTCCGCCGATAATGACAATTTTATTTCCCTTTTCCGGTGTTCCTTTCAGGCAGTCGCGTTGTGTTCCGTATCCTACGCCGCCGGCAAGCATGATAACCTTGTCGTATCCGTAGAAAGTATCCTGTTCTTTATGTTCGAAAGTCAATACAGAACCGCATATCAGCGGCTGCCCGAACTTGTTACCGAAGTCAGACGCTCCGTTTGAAGCTTTGATCAGTATTTGCCCGGGAGTCTGGTACAACCATTTGCGCACGGGAAAAATCTTCTCCCATGAACGGTCAGCCTCGGTACGTGGGTATGAAGTCATATATACGGCAGTCCCTGCAATAGGCCATGAACCTTTTCCCCCGCCCATACGGTCACGGATTTCTCCTCCGGTTCCTGTAGAAGCTCCGTTAAACGGTTCTACGGTAGTCGGAAAATTGTGTGTTTCCGCTTTTAGTGAAATCACTGTTTTGATATCCTTGATAATAAAATAGTCAGGAGCCGAGTGGTCTGCTGGTGCGAATTGTTCTACTACAGGACCTTCGGAAAAAGCCACATTATCTTTATATGCGGATATGATTTTATTGGGATTTCTGGCTGTAGTATTCTTTATCATCTGGAAGAGGGATGATTTCATTTTCTTTCCATCGATGATAAATATACCGTTGAAAATTTTGTGGCGGCAGTGTTCTGAGTTGATTTGTGCAAAGCCGAATACTTCAGAGTCGGTCAGCTTGCGTCCCAGATCTTTTTCCACATTCAGCAGATAACCCATTTCTTCACGTGAGAGTGCCAGACCTTCTTTCTCATTATATTCCTGAAGGTTGTCAATATAGATGATTGGCTGCGGCTTGATGCTGGTAGTGAATATATCTTGATTCAGTCCCTTATACATGCGTTGGAGCATAGGGTCATATTCTGCTTTTTCATCCTTTACGGGGAAATATTCTTCAATGCGAAGAATTCTTTCAATGCCCATGTTTTGGGTAATTTCTACAGCATTGGTACTCCACGGGGTGATCATTTCCTTGCGCGGACCGATGAAACAGCCCTGAAGGCCGGTTTCTTTTTCAACGGTTGCTCCGGCATAAAGCCAGCAAAGTTTCTGAATGCTTTCCGAATTTAATTCATGATTGGTTTCTGTAGCAATTACGGTATTTGCTGATGTCTTGAAAAATAAAATCATATAAATACATGTTGGTTCTTTATTATATTTTTCACGCTAGTTCTGTAACAAAAAGATAAGAAATGTGCATCTAAAGCCATTATTTGTTTGTAATACTTTTTTTAAAAAACGTTATTACAACGTATCCGTTAATATCTTTAACCTTTACAAAGGTAACTAAAAAAACTATTATATGACAATACCGGCTGTCTATCTTTTTTCTTTATCATTTATATGACTATAATAAGCATAAAAGCATGAAAGCGTACATTCAATATTAAAAAGTGTAAGTATTTTAGTATCTCTTTGGTAAAAAAGTAGCATCTTTGCAGTATGAATTTAAACTATGCGTGGTTAGAACAGTTTTCGCTCCTTGAGTTCCTGACAAAGGGATTTATTATTGGAGTAGTGGTATCGGCTCCCTTAGGTCCGGTAGGAGTGTTGTGTATCCAGCGTACCTTGAACAAAGGCCGCTGGTATGGCTTCGTTACAGGTTTGGGCGCATCATTGAGTGATATCATATACAGTCTGGTTACGGGATATGGCATGAGTTTCATCTATGATTTTCTACAGCGTCCCTCCAATATTTTCTATTTGCAGCTTATAGGCAGCATTATGCTGTTCCTTTTCGGACTTTATACGTTCCGCAGCAATCCGGTACATGCATTAAGACCTATATCGGCCAACAAGGGCACACTGGTGCATAATTTCATAACCGCTTTTCTGGTAACATTTTCCAATCCATTGATAATATTCCTGTTTATCGGATTTTTTGCCCGCTTCTCTTTTGTACTTCCCGGCATTCCCATATACGAACAGACTCTTGGATACCTTGCCATATTATGTGGTGCAGTGACATGGTGGTTTGGGATAACTTATTTTGTGAATAAGGTCCGTACGCGTTTCAATCTGCGTGGAATCTGGATGCTGAACAGGGTGATAGGAGGTATTGTCATCATAGCTTCTATCGCAGGATGTTTTGGAACGTTATTGGGTAAATCAATATATTAATTTGTCATGTTTATAGCCAGGCAACTAAAAAGCAGTAATATAGCCGAATATCTTCTGTATATGTGGCAGATAGAAGATTTGATCCGTGCCAGCAGGCTGGATATGGAAAAGATAGAGGCCGGCATTATTCAGCCCTATCAGATAGATGAAGATCAGAAGAATATCTTGCGTCAATGGTATAAGGAACTGATAGACATGATGAGACAGGAAGGAGTGACCCAAAGCGGACATTTGCAGATAAACAAGAATATCATTGTCTTGTTGAATGACCTGCATCTACAGTTGCTGCACTCTCCGAAAGTTCCCGCTTACAGCGCATGTTATTATAAAGTATTGCCTTATATCGTAGAGATTAGAGCAAAAGGCGACAAGAAAGACATATCGGAAATAGAAAACTGTTTCAATGCTTTATACGGAATGATGCTGCTGAATCTTCAGAAAAAAGAAATCGGTAAATACACGGCAGAAGCTATGAAGGAGATAAGCCGGTTTATTGCTCTTCTTGCCGCATACTATCAGAAAGACAAAAAAGGAGAGCTTGACGGGATTTTGTGCGACAGATAGATTTGGCAATATAATTAAGCTTTTGGATAATTATGGCTGTTTCAGCAACCTGTGTTGTCTCGCAACGGGGAGGTAATCATGTGGAAGTGTGCCACTTTATTTGAGAAGCTGATAGCCTTTCAAATGAATAAAATTTATTAGGATATATGAATGAAATAGGAAGAAGACGCACATTTGCGATTATTGCCCATCCGGATGCCGGTAAGACTTCATTGACAGAGAAATTTCTGCTTTTTGGAGGACAAATACAGGTGGCAGGTGCTGTAAAATCAAATAAAATAAAGAAGACGGCAGCATCCGACTGGATGGATATAGAGAAACAACGTGGCATTTCGGTTACAACTTCAGTGATGGAGTTTGACTATCACGGCTATAAAATCAATATTCTGGATACTCCCGGGCACCAGGATTTTGCGGAAGACACATACAGAACTCTGACAGCTGTAGATAGCGTCATTATTGTGATAGATGGTGCTAAGGGTGTGGAGACGCAGACCAGAAAACTGATGGAAGTATGCCGTATGCGCAATACTCCGGTTATCATTTTTGTAAACAAGATGGACCGTGAGGGAAAAGATCCGTTTGATTTGCTTGATGAACTGGAGGACGAACTTCACATTGCAGTTCGTCCGTTGTCATGGCCTATTGACCATGGTCAGCGCTTTAAAGGTGTATATAATATCTACGAACAGAATCTGAATCTTTTTCAGCCATCGAAACAGATTGTTACCGAGAAAGTGCAGGTTGATATCCATACCGATGAACTGAATATGCATATTGGTGATAATCTGGCCGAAAAGCTCCGTGCCGATCTGGAACTCATTGAGGGTGTTTATCCGGAATTCAGTGTTAACGATTATCTGAAAGGAGAGCTGGCTCCAGTGTTTTTCGGTTCTGCATTGAATAATTTCGGTGTGCAGGAATTGCTTGATTGCTTTGTGGAGGTAGCACCGGCCCCCCGTCCGGTAAAAGCCGAAGAGCGTGAAGTTAATCCGGAAGAACCGAAGTTTACAGGTTTTGTCTTTAAGATAACAGCCAATATTGACCCCAATCACCGTTCTTGTGTGGCTTTCTGTAAGGTATGTTCCGGAAAGTTTGTGCGCAATGCTCCTTATTTTCATGTGCGTCACAAAAAGGCCATGCGGTTTTCTTCTCCCACACAGTTTATGGCACAGCGGAAAACTACAATCAATGAGGCTTGGGCAGGCGATATAATCGGTTTGCCGGATAACGGAATCTTTAAGATTGGCGATACGCTGACAGAAGGAGAGAATCTGCATTTCAAGGGGCTCCCCAGCTTCTCGCCCGAAATGTTCAAGTATATTGAAAATGCCGATCCGATGAAGACCAAACAACTGAATAAGGGTATAGACCAGTTGATGGACGAGGGAGTGGCGCAGCTGTTTGTAAGTCAGTTTAACGGGCGGAAAATCATCGGGACCGTAGGACAATTGCAGTTTGAGGTTATACAGTATCGTCTGGAAAACGAATACAATGCAAAATGCCGGTGGAAGCCGGTCAGTCTGTATAGGGCATGTTGGATAGAAAGTAACGATTCCGCCGAACTGGAAGCTTTTAAGAAGCGTAAATACCAGTTTATGGCAAAAGACAGAGACGGACGCGATGTGTTCCTTGCCGACAGTAATTATGTACTTCAGATGGCGCAGATGGATTTTAAGCATATTAAGTTTCATTTTACTTCTGAATTCTGATATAGGCACACTTCTTATAAATATGCATGAGGTTGTGCCGGAAGTTCCAGCACAACCTTTTTATGCGCGAAGTCCGGGATCGTGAAGGAAACTTCCGGCATCATCTTTTCCGTTATGGCAAAGTTGCATTCCCATTCCTTACATATCCGGCCAAACGTTCCTTTTCCGCAAAAATTGATGAAAGCACGGCTGCGAACAATCCCGTCCCAGACAATGCGGCTGACAACCCTCAGTCTCGGGAGTTTCAGGAAACCTACAAGGAAACAGGCCGTTGTCCTTGCCATCCGGGAGTGACGCATAAGATGATTTTATTTACTGATATTCAATAAATTAATCTATAAAAGTCTTTGATAAATCTGCAAGTTTTCT